>JAKQPD010000213.1 GCA_029564935.1 Bacteroidota bacterium | reverse complement strand
AAAAAACGTATAGGTCTGGCAGTTACAGATCCGTTAGGAATATTTGCATCCCCGCTCACAACTGTCAGTCCCGAAGATTTCCGAAACTTCATAAGCGAGTATATGAAGTCGGAAACGATCGATGCTTTCGTTCTGGGTTATCCTGTAAAAATGAACAATGAACCGAGCGAATCTGTTAAATACATCGATCCGTTCATCAGGAATCTCAAAAAGACCTTCCCGGGCAAACCGGTTCATCTTATTGATGAGAGGTTTACTTCGCAGATGGCTTTCAGAACAATGATAGATGGAGGAGTAACAAAAAAAGGAAGACAGGATAAAGCTATGGTTGACAAGATAAGCGCTTCAATCATACTGCAATCCTTTCTCGACAAAAGGAAATTAAATGTATAACTGGAAATACTTGATTAATAAAAAGAGATAACCGCAAAGAACCCAAAGAAATTACGCAGAGGGCGCAAAGAATTATTTTCAAAAGTTGGCTTTGCGATCTTTGCATTTCAATACACTCCCGAGTTCTTGCAAATGAAAACTTTGCGAACTTTGCGGTAAAAACAAATTAAATAATGACTTATCCGATTCTTATATACGGACACCCTGTTCTTAGAAAGGTGGCAACAGATATTGACAAGGATTATCCCAATCTTCAGCAGCTGATAGATGATCTCTTCGAGACCATGTATAAGTCGGAAGGTGTGGGTCTGGCTGCACCCCAGATAGGCAAATCGATCAGGATTTTTGTTATCGACGGTGCTCCTCTTTCGGATGATGTTCCCGAAATGGCCGGCTTTAAGAAAGCCTTTATAAATGCTCATATAACTGAACAGACAGGCGATCCGGAAACTATGTCGGAAGGATGTCTCAGCATACCGAACCTCAGGGAGGAAGTTAACCGCGAAGCTCATATAAGAATTCAATATTATGATCCCGACTGGACCTTCCACGACGAGGAATATAAGGGTTATATAGCCAGGGTCATTCAGCACGAATATGATCATCTCGACGGGATCCTTTTCACTGATCGTGTCAGTCCTCTGAGAAAGAGACTCATCCGTGGCAAGCTGAATGCCATAAGCAAAGGAAAATTCGAAGCCGACTACAGGACGGTTTTGCCGGGACAGAAGGTAAGAAGTCTTTAGAAGTGCCTAAAGTTCATAAAGTGCCTATAGTGCCTATAGTGAGGAGTGAGGAGTGAGGTGTGAGGTGTGAGGCGTGAGGCGTGAGGCGTGAGGTTAAAGGACTGCCTACTGCCAACTTTAAGATAATCTACGATTGCTGAACTTTATGAACTTTATGAACTTTAGCGCACTTTAGGCACTTTTTTTTTCTTACCTTTATTCTGTCTCAAAACTTCCGCCGTGCTAAACAAGGAAATTCCCTTCCTCCGTCTCGGTGTGCCGTTATGTGCCGGAATAATTACCGGGCTGTGGATAAGTCCCGGGACACTTTTCTTTATTGTCTCCGCATCAATCACAATAATTCTCTTTTGTGCCAGTATCCGCTTCAACAGATACCTTACCAATATAGTATACGGTATTTCCCTTACGCTGGCACTCTGGCTGGCCGGACTATTTCTTTATACACAGGAGAAGATGCGGATATCTGATCTTCCCCCGGAAGAGACTATATATAAAGGTATACTGGAAGATATACCTGAGGAGAAGGAAAATACCTGGAAAATGACAGTCAGATTAACATCCATGCTGAAAAACGACAGCATAATTCCGGTCGGCGGATCTCTGCTTGTCTATCACAGGAAAGAGCTTAACAGGCTTTCGCTTCTTCCCGGAGATGAACTTACAATTAATTGCATGCCGGAAAGGATCAAAAGCCGGGGAAATCCCGGTGAATTCGATTATGCTTTTTATATGGAAACTCAGGGTATCAGATATTTAGCCTTTACCGGCAGCAATGATATTTCAGTCCATTCCAAACCAGACAGGAGGAAGATAAAATACAGTTCACTGATAATCAGGGAAAAGATCATAGGGATGTTTAGTAACAGGGGTGTTCCTGAAGAAAGACTTGGTCTGGTTGCTGCAATTACCCTGGGACAGAAGAATATGCTCGACCCTGAGCAGAAGCAATACTTCATGAAAGCAGGAGTAATGCATATTATGGCAGTATCGGGACTTCATGCCGTAATCCTGAGCTTGTTCATTTTCAGACTCCTCTTCTTCCTGAAGGGTAGAATGAACATAGTAAGAGTTCTTATAACACTGTTCATTCTGTGGGCTTTCGCATTTATTACCGGCCTGACCCCCTCAGTTCTCAGGGCAACGCTGATGTTCTCGTTCCTGCAGGCCGGAAAGATCATGAAAAGACCGGTAAACGGCATAAACTCAGTGCTGGCTTCAGCATTCGTACTTATCCTTATCAGGCCTTCAGTGATCTTTGATGCAGGATTCCTTCTGTCATATTCTGCAGTTATCTTCATAATTTCATTTTACAATGACCTCTATCTGAAAATTACTTTCAGACATAAAATACCGGATCTTATATGGCAATCAGCAGCCGTGACTATAATTGCCCAGGCGGGAACACTGCCGCTTACAGTGATGCTTTTCAACCGCTTCCCCGTCTGGTTCATAATTTCGAATATTATAATTGTACCCCTGTCATCGCTGGTAGTCATAGGAGGAGTGCTTGTACTCATGACCTACCCCCTGCCCTTCCTGTCAAAACTGCTCGCATGGCTGCTCGACTTACTTACACGACTGACAGAGTCACTGACGGAAAAGGCTGCATCCCTTCCGCTTTCAACCATAGAGAATATCGGTTTTTCGACAACTGAATGCATATTCCTTTCGATCACACTGTTCCTTTTGATCCGTTATATGCTTGAGAGAAAATCAATACCGGTATTTTATCCGTTAGTATTCTTCCTCCTGTTCACTTCAGCAGGCACAGTAAAAGTTCTTTCCGGCAGGAAATCAGCAGAACTGATTGTTTATAATACGATTGGCAATACAACTATCGGAGTGAGATCCGGCAGTTTGCTGGCCTGTTACTCCGATACAATCATTCCTGTCCGCGAAGTGGAGAGGCACAGGGCAATGATGGGGCTGAAGGAGAATACAACGAATATCAGTGATAATTTCTGTATTTCAATTAACGAAAGAGATCATGTTCTACTTACAAATCATCTGACATCCTCAATACTTGAAAAAATATCTCCGGAAATGGTTGTACTTACAGGTGAAAGACCAATCGTTGAAAGAAATATAAGCACCATGTCGAAGCTGAAAGCGCTGGTTGTAGGACCGGAAGTCAGGAAACAGTACGGATTAAATGCCATTCAGACTGATACTGTTCACTTTGTGAAAAATTCCGGTGCTTTCAGGATAAGGCTGTAAGGCAGTTGCAAATAAATGTATGAAAAAACTTGAGTATTATACTATTTATCTCTTATTTTGCCCTGTTTTTTCATTCATCATTTTTATGAGAATAGTAATTGCCGGAGCCGGTGAAGTGGGTTCTCACCTGGCAAAGATGCTTCTGAATGAAAATCATGAGATCATTCTGATAGATCCTGAAGAATCAAGGCTTAAGCCTATTGAATCCACTCTTGATGTGCTTACTTATCATGGTTCAGCAACATCAATTAAGATCCTGCAGGACATTCTTCAGAAAAAAACAGATCTTTTCATTGCGGTAGCAACATCGGAGGACACCAACATTATTTCATCTATTCTTGCAAAAAGGTTCGGAGCCCTGAAGACTGTCGCAAGAATCGATAACCTGGATTACCTTGAACCGTCAAATCTTGAATACTTCAAGGCACTCGGGATTGATTCGCTTATTTATCCGGAACTTATTGCTGCAAGGGAAGTACTTGGATTACTTCAGGAAACCGGTACTACAGAATATATGGAGTTTTCAGGAGGAAAATTATCAATGTTCGTTCAGCGACTCGATGAAAATGCCCCGATCATCAACAAGAGTTTGCAGGAAGTGGCATTCAGCGAAAAAAATGATCAATACCGTGCCGTCGCCATAAAGCGTAAAGATAAAACCATCATTCCCAGAGGAAATGAATTTTTTCAGCCGGGCGACCTTGTTTTCGTCATATCAACAAATGAAGGAATTGATGCAATGATGAAAACATCGGGAAAGGAGAGCCACGAAGTGAACAGCATTATGATACTTGGTGGCAGCAGGATAGGAAAGCATGTTGCATTATATATGCAGAAGAACTGCGAGGTAAAACTTATTGATTCTGATCCTGAAAGATGTGAAGCTCTTGCCGAAGTACTTGATAACACACTTATTATCAATGGCGACTGCAGAGATGCCGATCTGCTCGAGCAGGAGGGTGTTTCGAAAATGGATGCCTTTATCGCTGTAACCGGTAACTCGGAGATTAATATTCTTTCCTGCCTCCTGGCAAAGAAAATGGGTGTCAGAAAAACGATTGCCGAGGTTGAAAACATGGAATATATAAATCTTGCCGAAAATTCAGGCATAGATACCATTATAAATAAAAAGATTTCAGCAGCAAGCAGGATATTCCGCCATACCACAAGTCTGAATGTAACCCAGGTAAAATATATGGCAGGGACCGAGGCTGAAATACTTGAATTCAATGTTCCTCCAAATGCAAAGATAACCCGTGGTACCCTCCGGAGTATGGATTTTCCGAAGGATGCAATAGTCGGTGGCGGAACACGTGACGGGGAACCTTTCATTGCTACCGGTGATACCATAATAAAAGCAAACGATAAGGTCGTTGTTTTTACACTGCCAACCGCATATGAACGGCTGGCCAAATTCTTCACCTGATAAGTTATGGTCAATTTCAGGATCATTGCCAGAGTTATCAGCCTGGCACTGGTTATAGAGGGGCTTTTTATGCTCGTTTCTGCAGCAGTCTCGTTCTTCCTTACAGAACCGGCTGCAACTTCACTCCTGTTTTCAGGTATTCTGACACTTGTGGCAGGAATACTGGTCTTCTCTCCTCTCAGAAATGAGGAGAAGGTCTCAGGGTACAAGGAAGGATATATAATAACGGTTGGGATATGGCTGATATTAAGCCTGTTCGGAACTCTTCCTTATCTGTTCACAGGGTCGGTCAAAAACTTTTGTGACGCTTTCTTTGAATCTGTATCCGGCTTCACAACTACCGGTGCTACAATAATCACCGACCTTGATGCTTTACCAAAAGGCCTCATTCTCTGGAGAAACCTCACACAATGGCTGGGAGGTATCGGGTTCATCCTCATCTCCCTTTCGGTGTTACCTGTCCTGAGAGCTGTAAATATCCAGCTTACAATTACAGATTTTACCGGTCAGTCGACCGACAAATTAAATCCCCGGACCAGCGAGACATTCAAGATGCTGGTAACTGTTTATCTTATACTTACACTTGCTGAGACACTATTGCTGGTTATTGGCGGGGTAAATGTATTTGATGCTTTATGT
The DNA here is from genome assembly GCA_029564935.1 of Bacteroidota bacterium. Taxonomy (GTDB): domain Bacteria; phylum Bacteroidota; class Bacteroidia; order Bacteroidales; family VadinHA17; genus LD21. The sequence continues at coordinate 6,465 of JAKQPD010000213.1, read as the reverse complement.
ATTTCATTATCAACCCTTTCAACAGGAGGTTTTTCACCTGAAAACAATAGTCTGGCCGGCTTCGGATCACCTTATGTACTACTGGTCATTACGATATTTATGTTCCTCGCCGGGGTGAACCTGACCCTGGTTTATTTCGGCTATAAGCAGAATTTTAAAAAAATATCGGGAAATTCCGAGTTCATATTTTATTCTGTCATCGTTCTTGTTTTCCTTATATTAATGTCCCTCATCCTCTGGCTGAAGGATATCTTTCCTCCGGTTCAGTCGCTGATCCAGGGAGCATTTCAAACCATTTCAATAATTACAACAACAGGATTTTACAATGCCGATTACAATTTGTGGGGAGGCTTTCTGATCCTGATAATTTTCCTGTTGATGTTCACTGGCGGAACTTCAGGGTCAGCCAGCGGAAGCTTAAATATGATCAGGGTTCTGCTTGCCGCAAAGAACACACGTCATGAAATGAAAAGGATCATCCATCCGAACGCGGTGATTCCTGTAAGACTGGATGGTAAGATAGTACCCCAGACCCTCATATATAATCTACTGGTATTCATTACATTATATTTTGTAATAATCTGCATCAGCGCAATTGTACTATCATTTATGGGCTATGATCTGATAACATCCTTCAGCACATCGGCATCCATACTTGGAAACATAGGTCCGGGGCCGGGTTCCTTCGGACCATTTTCAACATTTGCCTCATTGCCCTCCGGAGGAAAATGGTTCCTGGCTTTTCTTATGCTTCTTGGCCGGCTGGAAATATTATCTGTACTTGTTCTGTTTACAAGAAGTTTTTACAAAAGATAAGATCTCTTAAATTCCGGAATCTTTACAATTCAAGCTGACCTAATCCCTGTCTGACGATAGTGATCTCATCTCCGGTACAGTCGACAATCGTTGATGCTTCATTTTTTCCGTATCCACCGTTTATTACTATTTCGGCAAAATCCCGGAACTTCTCCCATATCAGTTCGGGATCGGTCGTATATTCAATGATCTCATCAGGGTCGTGAATAGAAGTTGTGATTATCGGCCGTCCCAGTTCCTTGACTATTTCAGCTACAATATTGTTATCAGGGATACGGATACCCACAGTTTTTTTCTTGTTCTTGAATAACCTCGGGATCTGATTATTTGCCTTCACTATAAAAGTGAACGGACCTGGTAAATTACGCTTCAGCAATCTGAAAATATTATCGTCATAGATAATTGTATATTCCGACAACTGGCTCATATCACGGAAGATGATTGACATATCAGGGTTATCGGGATTCATACCTTTAAGCTTTGCGATCCTTTCAATTGCCTTATGTGCCTTTATATCGCATCCCATGGCATATACTGTATCGGTAGGATATATTATTATTCCACCGCTTTCAAGTACATCCACCACTTTGCGGATATGGCGGGCGTTGGGGTTTTCGGGATACAAGCGTAACAGCATAGTTTCAAGTGCCTAAAGTGCCTATAGTGAGCTAAAGTGCCTAAAGTTATTATTTAATCGCAAAAATTCCAGTTCTGGATTTCGTTTTTTATTCCCCAATACAATTCACCTCTTCTCCTTTTCTCCTTTTCTCCTTTTCTCCTCTTCACCCTCTTCTCCCTCTCCCCTTTTCTCCCCATCCCATCTCCATCTCCTATAACTATAGGCACTTTAGCTCACTCTAGGCACTTTAGGCACTCAAAAAAAAGGGGTAAGCCCCTTATATCGCACCGCTACAACTGCCTGCCCTTGCTACCTTCCGATCCTGGGGGAGTTCAGCAGGAGCTGGTCGTATAAGACTTACCCGGTGCAAAAATACAACTTTCCGGCTTACATTCAAAATAATTATGACAACTGAGAGGACGGGTCATTCTCAATTTTACATTATATTTGTTGATAAATAGTGTTTTTCTTTTTAACCGCAAAGTCCACAAAGGTGCCGCAAAGTACACAAAGTTAATTTGTTTAAAAGTATACCTTTGCGTCCTTTGCGAAAACCTTTGCGATCTTTGCGGTTAAAAAGAACATCTAAAACTGAAATTAAAACTCAAAACAATGGACCAAACAGTTAATCCCTGGAAAGCAAACCTCACTAACGGAGTTATTTTTGCACTTATCGGAATTGTTTATTCCCTGGTAATATATTTTCTTGACCTGTCATTTAACAAAGTTCAGGGATATATTTTCCTTGTAGTTCAGATCATTGTTCTTTACTTTCTTGTAAAATCATATCGCGACAATTACAGATACGGTAATATCACCTTCGGGCAGGCTCTCGGAGCGGGTGTGATAATCTTTCTTTATTATGCCATCATAATGGCAATATTCACATATCTGCTATATGCAGTTATTGATCCCGATCTGGTTGATAAACAACTTGCCTTTATGGAAGAGGAAATGATAAAAAGAGGTGTTCCGGAATCTGCAATGGAAGCCGGGATGAAGGTACAGGAGAAAATGATGAAGCCGGCTATCATGGCTCCGCTAAGCATTTTCGGATCCATGTTCCAGGGTCTGATAATGTCACTGATCGTTGCCGCTTTTGTAAGAAAAGAGGGCAACCCTCTTATTGATACTCCTCAGAATTAATCTGAACAAACCTGTAATGGACCTTTCGGTAGTAATTCCGGTTTATAATGAAGAAGAATCACTCAGGGAACTTACTGAGTGGATTGCTAAGGTTTGTACCGGCGCGAATATCTCCTTCGAGGTCCTTTTCATCGATGACGGAAGTTCTGATTCGTCATGGATAAAGATCATGGACCTTGCCTCACAGAACAGATTTGTAAAGGGGATAAGGTTCAGACGGAACTACGGAAAAGCTGCAGCCCTTCATACCGGATTTGCTGAGGCAACCGGCGAGGTTGTGATTACAATGGATGCCGACCTTCAGGATAGTCCGGATGAGATACCCGGACTTCTCCGGATGATAAGGGAGGAAGGTTATGACATGGTTTCCGGCTGGAAGAAAAAGAGGTATGACCCTTTTCTCAAACGTTATACCAGCAGGATCTATAACGGGACAGCAAAATTATCATCAGGGATAAGGCTTCACGATTTCAATTGCGGGCTGAAGGCTTACCGGAACGATGTCATTAAGAGCATAGAAGTGTATGGCGACATGCACCGTTATATTCCAATGCTTGCAAAAGAAGCCGGCTTCAGGAAGATAGGTGAAAAGATCGTTGAACACCGCCCAAGAAAATACGGATCATCAAAATACGGACTTGACAGGTTCATGAAAGGATATCTTGATATGCTGACAATCGGATTCATAACCCGTTTCGGCAAAAGTCCCATGCATCTCTTCGGATCCCTCGGAACGCTGATGTTCCTGATAGGTTTCATAATGGCGGCATACCTTGGTATAAGGAAGCTTGTTTTCGTCAGTCACAACCTCAGGGCACCGCTGGTAACAGATAGTCCATATTTTTATATTGCACTGGCAGTGATGATAATAGGATCCCTCCTCTTCCTTACCGGATTCCTCGGAGAACTGATAAACAGAAATTCCTCAGAAAGAAATCTTTATCTGATAAGGGATAAGGTGAACATATGAAGATTTGACTCCGGGATACCGGCTCTCCTTCCGGCTTCGAGATCGGTTTCCTTATCACCGATAAGAACACATTGTGAAATATCAAGATCAAAATCTTTTATAGCTTTCAGCAACATCCCGGGATTAGGCTTTCGGCAATCACATGGACCGGTAATGTCGGGGTGATGCGGACAATGGTATACTTTTGAGATCTGTATGCCTTTGCTGCGAAATTCCCCGACCATCCAGTCCGTAAGTTTCAGAAAATCATCTTCGGTACAAATTCTTCTGGCAATCCGTGCCTGGTTTGTAACGACAATAATAAGGTATTGCCTGTCCTGATATTTTTTGCATAAATCGAATATTCCGGGAGTGAACTCGAAATCCTCACTCCGGAATACATGACCTTTATCGATGTTTATCACACCATCGCGGTCGAGGAAAAGTGCTTTATTCATTTCAGGTTCAAGGTTTCAGTTTAAAAGTTTCCCCTCCTTTCAAAGGAGGGGTGGCCGGGATTACTGTCTTGGAAATGTTTACAATCCTGCTTTCCAGGCCGGGGTGGTTAAAAACGGATTCAGCTCAAGTACATCTATTTCTCAGATATAATTTAAAAGGCTTGAGACTTTTCCGGCTAAAGAGGTATCTGTTATCCATTGGAATAAAAGTAACAAAGAAAATTCAATTAACCACCCCGGCCAGACTATTTACATTTCTGCAAGCCCGACGATTTTGTTGTCTGGCCACCCCTCCTTAAAAAAAAGGAGGGGAAACTTTTTTCCCAAAACTTCTCAGGTTAACTGCTATGGGATGCAGGGTGCAGGGTATACTTAAACTCAATTAGGTTCCTGTTCGAATTATTGATTCAGCTCTCATGTAATCTTCCGGAACACCAATATCCAGAAAGGGCTCATCGAAGACTATTCCTTTAAGGATTGATTTCCCGGCTTCTTTTTCGAGAATATCTTTCTCAAGAGAAAACTTATCCGGCATCTGCCACGATTTGATAAATCTTCTTTTTGCAATATAAATTCCTCCGTTAATCAGCCCTTCGCTGCAATACCTTTTTTCATTGAATCTCAGAATTTTATTATTATCCAGCTCTACAGTCCCGTATCTGTCAAAATCAGTCATCCTTTTCAGAGCAACAGTAAATTTGCTGTCAATTTCAATATGAAATGCAGTTAGCTTACTGATATCTACCGGAAACCAGGTATCTCCATTCACTATCAGAATATTATTACCTTCTGCCCTCTCTGATGCCAGTTTCAAAGCTCCGCCGGTCCCCAGAGGCTTTTTCTCAACAACATATTCCACGGGAATATCAAAAACTGAATTACCAAAATATTTACTGATACTCTCAGCCTTATAACCCACTGACAAAATGATTCTATCAATCGGGTATTCTCTTATCCAGTCAAAAATATAATACAGGAACGGTTCCCCTGCAACAGGAGCCATCGGTTTGGGAATACTGGGGATCACATCTTTCAGACGAGTTCCCATCCCTCCGGCCAGTATGATTGCCTCCATTATTTCAATAAGTTAACTTAGATTATCGCTCATCTTAAAGTTGGCAATTGGCAGTTGGCAGTTGGCAGTCGGCTAGCACTTTCCCGCCCAGAGCTCTGCGCAAAAAAGAAAGTTAGCAGTCTTTTCTTCACCCCCTCTCCCCTTCTCCCCATCTCCCACTCATTCTTCGTCAATCCGCCAGCCCTGGCAGCCATTCTCACTAAAATGAAAATTCACCACTCTGCCATTAAACCGGCCAAGAGCGTTTATCAGGTCCAGTCGTTTTGCAGGATCTGTCATGAAAAACATAAAGCCTCCCCCACCGGCACCAGAAACTTTCCCTCCGTACGCTCCTGCTTCCATTGCAGCATTATAGATTTTCTCAATATGTTCATTTGATATTGAGAGAGCCATCTTTTTCTTGTTCTCCCATTCTTTTCCCAGGGCTTTTGCAAATTGGATTATCTCACCTTTAAGCAAAAGGTCTTTCATCAGATAAGAATTCTCCTTTATGCGATGAGTAGCCTCAACAGGAAGTTTTTTCCCTTTCCGGGTATTCTCCTGCTGCTCCCTGATAATCTTATCCGACGATCTTGATTCCCCGGTATAAAAAAGTACCATTGAGGCTTCCAATTCATCTATGATCCATCTCTTCATCCTGAGAGGATTCACAATAACCCTCTCATCCTTTGAGAATTCTATAAAATTAAATCCCCCGAATGTCGCTGCATACTGATCTTGTTTACCACCGCTCAGGCCAAGGTCAATTCGTTCAATCCGGTAGGCAAGGTAAGCTGTATCATAATCACCAAGCGGGAGGTTGAGCCATTCGGTAAATGCTTTAATGATTGCCACAACCATTGTTGATGATGTACCCAGACCGCTTCCAGGGGGCACATCGCACCATGTTGTGATCCTGCAGGACACGGGTTCTGTAATCCTGAAATCCTTTATTATCCTGTTATACACTCCCTTATGAAGATCCAGACTCCCGTCTGAAGGCAGAGTCAAGGCTGACTTGTAATTTCTGGACATATCAAGATCAGCAGCTTTAAGAATAACTGTATTATCATCAGTCTCCTCAATTGTACAATATGCATACTGATCAATTGTTGCATTTAAAACAGCCCCTCCGAACATCTCTGAATATGGAGATACATCACTTCCGCCTCCAGCGAGGCCGAGACGTAAGGGGGCTTTGCTTCTGTAGATCATAGTTGCAAGTTTGGAGTTTGGAGTTTGGAGTTTGGAGTTTGGAGTTTAGAGTTTAGAGTTTAGAGTTTAGAATTTGGAGTTTTGTATACTTCAGTAATTGAATTGACCAGATTGTTCCAGGTGAATTTCGATTTCTCCTGTTTTACATACTCTGTAAACTGAGATTTCCTGTTGTTGCTAAAATAGTCAAAAATTGCCGTTGCAACAT
>JAKQPD010000208.1 GCA_029564935.1 Bacteroidota bacterium | reverse complement strand
AGTACCGAAACGAGGTAAACTGTAAGAGGAGGAGCCAGGACTGCGCCAAGGGCTGATCCTCCGATTGCAATTCCCATCGCCGTAGCCCTCTCCTTTTTCGGGAACCATTCTGTAATCCCCTTTGATGCTCCGGGGAAACATCCTCCTTCTCCGAAACCAAGGAAGAACCTGGCAATTCCCATCTGGGTGATATTCTGAACTGCCCCATGCATCGCGCTGGCAACGGACCACAAACCAACCGAGACGGCAAGCCCTATCCTTGTCCCGAATCTATCGATCAGCCATCCTCCGACAGAAAACATTATTGCATAGCTGATAAGAAATGCAGTGTTTATCCATCCGTATTCAACATCAGAAATATTAAAATCGGTTTTTATCTTAAGAATGGCCACCGACAGCACCTGCCTGTCCAGAAAGCTGAGAGCTGTCGCAACAAGCAACAGAGCAGCGATCATCCACCTTAAATTCCTTATCCTCAACATTATTGTTTTGTATCAATTACAACTGAATCAATGTCAAGGAATTCAGCTATCTGCTTAATAAGCTGTGCCTGATGTCCGATGCCGAGCGCGAAGTGATGTGTAGGTCCTTCACTGAACCATCTTTTCAGGAATGTTCTAACATCGGGTTTAAAAAAGCCTCTTGTATTTGTATTCCCTGTAGGAGGAACAGGTCCGGAAACCGATTCTCCTTCAGCTATTACAAATTTAAACTTCCCGTCTGCTTTCTGGGTGATCCCCAGCATGGTAATGGGACCTTCTCTGATCTTAAACTCAACACTGGCTCCTTTGCCGGGCTTCCCATGATATTTCAATAAACTTCTCAGAAGAGGTTTACCTTCGGCAATATTAATATGATGTGGACCGTCATGTCCGACCAGGACAAATCCTTCATTGAAATCCACCGGGTGGAATTCTGCGAAGCTTCCACCCATTTCCAGGCGATCCATTATCATCATGGCGATACAGGTCTTGAGATCCGATTCTCCGCACATAGGAAAACCTGATGCGGTAAGCAATGAATTCCCGACAATAAGGTTCGACATAAGAGTTCTTATTCCGGAATCCTCCATCGATTCATAATAATATGCCAGCCCGTCAAGCTGTTTTTCGGCAATGAACTTTTCAAGCGCAATACCGGCTCTTGCCGCTTCTATCAGGTCATCACCCGTAAGCCTGACCGCAACAGGATCACTGCCCGGATCGGGAGTATCGAAAAAACCAAGTATCTTTTCTTTTTCTTTCTGAATGTCACTGTCAGTAATTTTCAGGTAATGTTTGTAAATATCTTCCGGCTCTGTCATAACAATATGACAACCAAATGCTGAAGTAAGAAGTGTCGGATCAGTATGCATGTCCAGCATCGCTTCAAGCACATGTCCCATCTGTCCGATGCGGGCCCGCTTCAGATCGTGAAGGACATGGGCAATCTTGCAGAATCCTTCTATTTCTGCTTTTGCAACCTTATCATCATAAAGTGTGCCTATTATCACCGGAGGTATTTTCCTTCCCATCCTTAAAGCCACACTGTTAAACTCAGGAACCGCACAGATATCGTCATTTAACAGCTGCATATAAGTGCTTGCCTTATTGTAATCCAAAGCCTTTAAAGGCTGAAGGGCGACAAGAACGACCGGGACCCTTACCTCCCTGAAAATTATTCCGATTGTAGCTGATGTTGCATATGTAACCATATCTACAAATAACAGGTCCAGATCAGCAGCGTTAATTTTCGGGACTGTTGAATAAGCGGTTTCGGCACAATCGGAGATCCCGAAATCAATGACATTAACATCATACCTGGCCAATATTGCTTCGAATGCGGTTATCTTATTCTTTATCTCATCGAGCAATCCGTCAAATTGTGACCAGTAAGTACGATGGCCCACACTGTAGATTCCCACATTGGCTGTCAATGGCTTACGCCTTGGGATTGAAGATCCTGCTGATCTTTCCATTACTTTTTTGATAGTCAGGTTAATCGATTTGAAAAAATGATCCGAAAAGTTACTTAAAAGAATCACAATACCAAAAAGATTCTATACCCGGAAATTAATTCTACTTTGACATATTGGTTTCCTTAGCTGATTTTTCTGCTTTTTTACCCCTACCCTAAAGGGAAAAAGCAGAAAAAGCAACCTGCACCCCCTGGGGCCGCGGTAAAACAGGTTGATTTTTCGATGTTTTCAGAATCTGTCAAAGTAGAATTAATAAGGATAGCATTGAACAATATCAGCTGTTTTATAAGAAAATTAAAAAGGGTCAGATATTTATAAATTTATCTCCTACCCCCTAATATTATTAAAGCCGGAACCCGGAACCGTCTCATTTATATGAATCCATGTGAACGTTCTTTACTGCTCTTCCAGACGGATCGATCATTTTCTGAAAGGAGGAGTCCCAGGCAAGAGCTTCTGCGGTGCTGCAGGCAACGGAGGGAACAGAAGGGACACATGCTGCTGCAGAATCTGACGGGAAATGTTCGGCAAAAACTGACCTGTACAGGTATTCCTCCTTCGACATCGGTGGATTGACCGGGAAACGGTACTCAGCATTTTTCAGCTGATTATCTGTGATCTCCTTCGACGCCATTGCCCGAAGGGTATCTATCCAGTTATAACCCACACCATCTGAAAACTGTTCCTTTTGTCTCCATGAAACTTCATGCGGTAAATAATCCTCAAATGATTTCCGCAGGACCCATTTTTCAATTCTTTCCCGGGAAACCATTTTGTCAGCAGGGTTGATTCTCATTGCAACGTCAAGGAATTCCTTATCAAGGAAAGGGACTCTTCCTTCAACACCCCATGCAGCCAGAGATTTGTTTGCACGCAGACAATCATACAGGTGGAGCTTACTCAGCTTCCTGACTGTTTCTTCATGGAATGCTCCGGGATCCGGAGCCTTATGGAAATAAAGATATCCACCGAATATTTCATCGGCTCCCTCACCCGAAAGGACCATCTTTACTCCCATTGATTTTATGACCCTGGCAAGAAGGTACATTGGAGTTGAAGCTCTTACCGAAGTCACATCGTAAGTTTCTATATGATAAATCACGTCACGGAGGGCATCCAGACCTTCTTCAAGAGTGAAATGTATTTCGTGATGAACGGTGCCGATATGTTTTGCCACTTTTTTCGATGCTGCCAGGTCAGGTGATCCTTCAAGACCTATAGCAAAAGAATGAAGTCTCGGCCAGTATGCCTCGGTCTTATCATCGGATTCAATCCTTTTTGAAGCAAATTTCCTGGCAACAGCTGAAATTATTGATGAATCAAGTCCGCCTGAAAGCAGAACTCCGTAAGGGACATCTGACATGAGCTGTCGGTGAACTGCATCTTCAAGAGAGCGTCTCAGTTCTTCCTGAGAAGTTTTATTCTTCTCAACGTTTTTGTATTCCATCCAGTCACGCCGGTACCATCTCTTTATAACACCGTCGCGGCTGTACAGATAGTGCCCCGGGAGGAACTCTTCTATCTTCCTGCAAACACCTTCAAGTGCTTTTAACTCTGATGCAAAAAAGAAATTTCCATGCTGATCCCATCCTATATAAAGGGGTACTATTCCGATATGATCCCTGGCGATCAAATAGCAATCCTTTTCCCTGTCATATAACGCAAAAGCAAAAATACCGTTCATCTCTTCAATAAAGGACGGCCCTTTATCCCTGTATAAGGGCAATATCACTTCGCAATCGGAGTGTGTCCTGAACTCATAGCCAGATTCATATTTCTTCCGCAATTCCTTATGATTATA
>JAKQPD010000165.1 GCA_029564935.1 Bacteroidota bacterium | reverse complement strand
TTGGGTTCGGGAAGCCTGTGCTTATAGGAAACTAAGCGGTATAGCAGCAGCAGGTTCCATGATCATTCCACCATTATTTCACTCGTGCAAGGGACCATCATTAAGCAATGATGCTCTTGGTTATCTCGATCATTTTGAGGTAACGGAAGAATTATTAAAGAAAGTGATAATGAAAGCTATGAGCAAAGGAGCAGACTATGCGGATATCTTCTTTGAACATACTGTGAATAATACTGCAATGCTGCAGGACAACAAGGTTAACAGGGCTTACTCGGACATAAAATATGGAGCGGGGATCCGTGTTATTAAGGGCGAACAAACCGGATTTGCATATTCTGAAAATACTTCACCGGAAGCGATGCTACAAGCTGCCGGAAGTGCTGCCAACATTGCTGAAAGTAATTTATCACTGTCAGAAATGAACATAAGTGAGCTTATCCCTCCTTCTTACTATAAAATCACATCTCCATGGGATCAGGTCTCCATCGGTGATAAAGTACCCTTCATAACAAGCCTGAACGAAAAGATTTTTGCCGGTGATAAACGTGTCACAAGAGTCAATATCACCCTGGATGATCTGACTTCATATATTTTGTTCTTCAACTCCGAAGGGACTCTTACATGGGATTACAGACCACTGACATATCTCTCGGTAAGAACACTCATGGAAGAAAACGGAAGACTTGAAAATGCAACTGTGGCAAAATCGTTCAGGATGGGCTACGAATTTCTGACAATGTACCTTATCGATGAACTTGCAGGTCAGGCCCTGGCAGAAACCTCACAGCTTTTTAAAGCAACGAAGCCAAAAGCCGGCGAAATGGAGGTTGTCATGGGCGGAGGACGCTCGGGAATATTACTCCATGAAGCTATGGGACACTCATTTGAAGCCGATTTTAACCGTAAGAAAACTTCGATTTTCACTGACAGGATGGGAAAGAAGATCGCAGAGAACTTTGTTACCATAGTGGATGACGGGACACTGCCAAATAACAGGGGCTCACTTAATATTGATGATGAGGGTGTGGTGACAGAAAAGACAATTCTTGTACAGAACGGAATACTTTCCAGCTATATTCACGACCGGATCAGTGCTAAATACTATAATGTAAAGCCAACAGGAAACGGACGCCGGCAGGATTTCAGGAATGTACCCATACCCCGTATGAGATCTACATATATGGAAAACGGTCCGCACGAAAGAGACGAGATCATTGCCAGCGTCAGGAAAGGGATTTATGTCGATAATTTCAGCAACGGACAGGTAAATATCGGTCCCGGCGATTTCACCTTCTTCGTCAAATTCGGATATCTGATCGAAGACGGAAAATTCACTTCTCCGGTCAAAGACATAAATATTATCGGGAACGGTCCGCAGGCTCTGGCAGATATTACAATGGTAGCAAATGACCTGACTTTTTCCGATTCAACATGGGTATGCGGAAAAGACGGACAGGGAGTACCGGTAACAATGGGCCTTCCTACAGTGAAGATCAAAAAACTTACTGTAGGCGGTGTGAATGCATGAAGCTAACTGATAATGAACCTATGGATACGAGTGATAAATATAAAATTGCAGACCTTGTAATCAAGACAGCGCTGGACAAAGGGGCCAGTCAGGCTGCCGTTGCTATAAAAGAAACTTCCAGACGGCAAATTGAAATCCGTGAGAGAAAAATCGACAGACTACAGGAATCTATCGGGAATTCGCTGTCGGTTGACCTTTATGTTGACAGAAAATTTTCTTCACATTCCACAAACCTTATCCGGGAAAAAGATCTCCTTAAATTCATAAAGGAGGCAGTAGAAGCCACACGCTACCTGTCGGAAGACGAATTCCGATATCTTCCCGAAAAAGATCTTTATTATTCCGGTGATGGAGAAGATCTTAAGACACTGGACCCCGTCCTGAATTCTGTGGGTTCAAAGGAAAAGATCGGCCTGGCACGGATTGCTGAAGAGGAAGTGTATGGAACCGACAGCAGGATCATTTCGGTTACATCATATTACTCTGATAATGTCACCAGTATGATCCTCGCCGACAGCAATGGATTTAAAGGCGAGGCAGGCAGCAGCTTTGCCGGCATTACAGCAGAGGTTTCAGTGAAAGATGACAAAGGCCGTCCGTCAGATTCCTGGGGAGAATACAGCATCTTTTATGACAAACTTAAAAAATCAGGGATCGGGAAAACTGCTTTCGAAAGAGCAATCAGAAAATCCAATCCAAAAAAAATCAGATCGGGAAAATATAATATTATTGTTGAAAACCTTGTCTCAGGTACTCTGCTGAATCCTTTTATTTCATCACTCCTCGGCGCATCAATTTACCAGAAAAACTCTTTCCTTGCCGGAAAGATAAATACCAGGGTAGCAAGCGCTTACCTCACCATTTTTGACGATCCTCTAATGATTTCGGGCTTCGGATCGAGACATTTTGACATTGAAGGGCTCAGATCTGTAAAAAGAGTTGTAGTGGAAGAGGGAATGCTTCGCAGTTATTATATCGACACCTATTATGGCAGGAAGCTGAACCTCCCACCAACTTCCGGCTCCGGTTCAAATATCACATTCAAAACCGGGAAAAATGACCTTAATGGACTTATAAGCTCGGCTGACAGGGGATTACTGATCTCCGGTTTTAACGGTGGAAACTGTAACGGAGCCACTGGTGACTTTTCTTACGGAATAGAGGGATTCTATATTGAAAATGGGAAAATTCTCCATCCCGTCAGCGAACTGAACATTTCAGGAAATATGAAGGAATTCTGGAATTCGCTTGCCGAAGTCGGTAATGACCCCTACCCCTACAGCTCAAGGATGACTCCGTCGATGCTGTTCATAGATACGGATGTGAGCGGGATATAGCGCAGGGCGCAGGGCGCAGGGCGCAGGGCTCAGAGCAGGGAGCGGAGAGCAGGGAGCGGAGAGCAGGGAGCGGAGAGCGGGGAGCGAAGGGCGGAGAGCAGTAGAGATAGAGGAGATGGGGAGATGGGGAGATGAGGAGATGGGGAAATGAACTCTGTGATCCCGATAGCTCCCGATAGCTATCGGGACGGGACTCCGTGTAACTCCGTGGTTAATAAATAATTAAACTATAATTACAAAATAAAATATACCGGAAATGAAGAAAATCTTAAGTGTTTCAACAATCGCAGTTATTCTTCTTACACTTTTTAATGGAATTCTGTTCTCACAACCCCGTGTAAGGGAATCTTTCAATGAGAACTGGAAATTCATTAAATATTTTAACGCATCTGATGAGAACACCACTTTTGATAAGGAGCCGGCCGGACTGCAGGCCCCTTCGTTTGATGACAGCATGTGGAGGACTCTCGAACTGCCTCATGACTGGGCAATTGAAGGTCCTTTCAGCGATACTCTCGAAAACAATACGGGTCTGTTGCCATGGAAAGGGATCGGCTGGTACAGGAAACACTTCACTATACCGGTTTCAGATGCCGGTAAAAGGATCTATATCGATATAGACGGGGCAATGGCCTATGCCCAGGTCTGGCTTAACGGGAGGTTCGTCGGGGATTGGCCCTACGGCTATACATCATTCCGGCTTGACCTGACACCTTATGTGATCAGGGGCAAGGAAAACATAATTGCAATAAGACTCGATACAAAGAAATGGGATTCAAGATGGTATCCGGGAGCAGGCTTGTACAGGAATGTATGGCTTGTCAAAACATCTGATCTGCACATTTTATATAACGGAGTATTCTGCACCACTCCTGAAGTAAAAAATGACAGAGGTATTGTCAGTGTCAAAGCTGAAATTGAAAGTCATCTTAATGAACCAGCCCTGGTTACTGTCAGGGCTCAGGTATTTAAGCTTGATGAAAAGCTGGAGCCCGGCACTGCGCCGGTAGCCGAGTCTGTGCCTGCTACTGCTGTAATACCGGGCTATGGAAATCATAATTTCAGGCTGGATGTACCGGTTATCCACCCGGCCCTCTGGGATATAGAAGATCCGGAGCTTTACAGGATGGTAGTTTCAGTATCACAGGGTAACACTTTAACAGACAGATATGAAGTGAATTTTGGTTTCAGGACAATATTATTCACTCCCCGTGACGGATTCTTTCTCAACGGCAGGAGAGTTGAAATAAAAGGAGTTTGTAATCATCATGATCTCGGAGCTCTTGGCGCTGCATTCAACATCCGTGCTGCAGAGAGACAGCTTGAGATACTCAGGGAAATGGGATGTAATGCCATCAGGACAAGCCATAATCCTCCTGCTCCCGAGTTATTGGATTTATGTGACAGAATGGGATTCCTTGTTCAGGATGAAGCTTTTGATGCCTGGAAAACACCAAAGAAAAGAAATGATTACAACAAATTATTCTATGCCTGGCATGAAGAGGATCTGAGGGCAATGGTGCGCCGCGACCGGAACCATCCTTCTGTAATAATCTGGAGTATAGGTAACGAAGTGGGCGATCAGAACAATCCTGCCCTGTCGGAGAGCCTGAGAACTATAGTTAAATCGGAAGATAATACCAGGCCGGTAACTGCAGGTTGCGACAGGGACGAGTCGGGAACAAACGGATTTCAGCTGACACTGGATCTGTTCGGCATAAATTATCGTCTGTACCGGTATGATGCATTCTTTGTCCATAAAGAAAATATAAATCTGCCCTTCCATTCAAGCGAATCAGCATCAACAGTCAGTTCCAGGGGCGAGTATTTCTTCCCGGTTGTTGAAGGCAACCTGGACAATAATCTGCCCGGGAAAGGAATTTTCCATATCTCCTCATATGATCTTGCATATCCTGCATGGGCTTCATCACCCGATCAGCAGTGGGCTATGCAGGATAAGTATCCGGCTGTGGTCGGTGAATTTGTCTGGACAGGATTCGATTATCTCGGTGAGCCAACTCCATACTATGGTGATCTTACAGGACTGACTCCCAATACAAGAAGATATGAACAGATACTAAAAATGCTTGAAAGTCAGGGAGTCAAAGAAGTGCCGTCAAGAAGCAGTTATTTCGGGATACTTGATCTGGCCGGCTTTAAGAAAGACCGCTTTTACCTTTACCAGTCAAAATGGAGACCAGAACTTCCCATGGCTCATATTTTGCCACACTGGAACTGGCCGGAAAGAAAGGGGCAGGTAACACCGGTACATGTCTATACATCAGGCGACGAGGCTGAACTTTTTCTGAACGGAAAATCCCTGGGGAAGAAGTCGAAAGGTGTATCACAGTACAGACTCAGATGGGATGATGTTGTTTATCAGCCCGGGGAATTAAAAGTCGTTGCATACAGGAATGGGAAGGTCTGGGCTGAGGATATTAAGAAAACAACGGGGAAAGCTGCCGGATTATCAGCATCAGCCGACCGGAATGAAATTAATTCCGATGGTAAGGATCTTGTCTTTATAACTGTAAGAGTTGAAGACAAAAACGGATTGACAGTCCCGCGCAGTAATAATCAACTGAATTTTTCAATCGAAGGACCAGGGAAAATAATTGCTACCGATAATGGTGATCCTACAAATCATGAATCCTTCCAGGCAAAATCCAGAAAGGCATTCAATGGCTTATGCCTGGCTGTTGTAGCTGCTGAAAAGGGAGCAAAAGGAAAGATCACAGTAAAATGTGAATCAAAAGGATTGAAAAGCACAGTTACTGAAATAAGTATCGACGAATAAAAAATAAGACGCAAATATTTGTCTGCCGGGGCATTACATTCATTATCCATGTAATTATAGTGATGTTAATAATAGTTAAAAATTGATAATGAACCTGTTAAAAAGGCAATTTTTAATAATTTTGTGACCGGAATTTTGTTATACAGGTGTTAAACATACTATAAATGAAAAGAACAGTAATTATAACAAGTATCATAGTA
>JAKQPD010000164.1 GCA_029564935.1 Bacteroidota bacterium | reverse complement strand
TACCAATGAATTGAATGGCGAGATCATTCCCTTGTCCGTCGATCTGCCAAATGGGATTTATACGTTAAGAGCAGAAACAGGCAGTCAGCGCTTCATGCAGAAGTTAATTATCAGGCGGTAATAAGGCGACAACATAGAATCGCTCCTACGTATTATAATACGTATTATAATACTGCTTTTAATACGTAGATATTGTATTTTGTCATGCGGTCATGCGGTCGTGCTTTGTAAGCTGTAGCTTTCTTTGACCACCGTAGCTTTCTTTGACCACCGTAGCTTTAGCGAAGGTGGTAGCGAAGGTGGCAGCGAAGGCTTACGGTCGTTCAGTCATGCGGTCATGCAGTCTTGCAGCCATACTGTCTTTCTTTACTTTGTACCCTTTGCCCTGTGCGCTGAGCAGCTCTCTTCCCCCACTCACCCACTCTCCTTTTCTCCCCCTCCCCTTTTTAGAGTAATATCAAGAACTACCGAGGAGTCTTTTCGGGGATATTCCATTACATCGCCTGAGATTGCCAGGAAACTGAATGTTACCTATGTCCTTGAGGGAAGCGTATACAAATCTGAAAATAAAATAAAATTATTTGTTCAGCTGATAGATGCACGGAATGATCAGCATATCCTGTCGGAAAAGTATGAAGATGATATGATTAATATCTTTGAACTTCAAAGCGAAATAGCAAAAAAAATTGCCAATGTACTTGAAACAGTCCTTACAAATGCAGAGATTGGTAAGATAGAAAGTAAACCTACCCAAAGCTTTGAAGCTTATGATAATTTTCTGAAAGCCCGGTTTCTGGTTAACAAAGCCAATGATGAACAGCGAGTCGATATCAATAAACAGGGGCTCATGACCAGTCTTAAGTATTATGAAAAGGCTATTGCTGCAGACAGTAATTTTGCAGAAGCGTATGCAGGTCTGGCAGGTGCGTGGTATAATCTTTGTGCCTGGGGCTGGTATAAACCGTACTATGAAGGAGTACAAAAAGCATTGGATTTCAGCAACAAAGCCCTTAAAATCGATCCTGATTGTGCAGAGGCTCATGCTGTAAAGGGTGGTTATCACATTTATCCGGAATTCAAAATCGGGGAAGCCGGCAGGGAGTTACAGATATCCATTCAGCTGAATCCGAATTTCGCAACAGCGCATCAGTGGTATGCCCAGTTACTGATGATAACCGGACCCATTGAAGAAGCCCGTGTACATATTGACCGTGCACTGGAGCTGGAACCCTATTTCTGGCTTGTCCATAACCTGAATTCCTGGATCTATTACTTTGAAGAGAAATACCGGGAAGGCTTAGATGCCTGCTTTACCGGACGAGACCTTAATCCTAATTCCAGTGACAACAACTGGTTATTCGTTCTTCATTATGTTAAGCTGGGTGAAGGAGAGAAAGCCGCGAAGGTACTTCATGACCGTTTCAGCAGGTATCCATCCACCAGCAATTATGCTGATGAGATCCTGGCTGCCTTTAACGAATCGGGTATTAAAGGAATTTTTACATGGCTGATCGATTTTAATATCAACAGGCCCATACCTCTTGAGGGTCTGGACGGGCACCCTTATTACATAGCATGGTGGTACGCGATTTTAGGCGACAGGGAGGAATCAATTTACTGGTTCGAAAAGGCCATGGATACCAAAATGAAACCTCTTCAATATTTCAATCTTATAGCCAATAATCCCGATTTTGATATTTTGCGGGATGATCCACGCTTCCTCGCTGTTATCGAAAAGGCAGGACTTGCTCCGTACCATACAAGAAAGGCTAGATAGGATTGATTTTTCATGCTGGTGAAACATAATTTAAGTACTTGTTTTAAAATTTAAGCAATTTGAAACATAGTTGCTATATGATTCCCGTGTTCTGTCCGACCTTTGTCATATAAGTAAATTATTGTTTAACCAAGAGTTAAGACTATGAAAAAACTGAAAAGATTTTTATTCTTTGTTGCAGGAACAGGACTGTTGGTTGCCTGCTCGAAATCGGACTGGGGGTTCTGGGAGGTACAGGACGTTTTGCAGGGGCATCAGGCACTATTATGACCAATGACTATAATAGTGATCTGGACCCATATTCACATCATCACTGGACAGGAACCATCACGCTGGTTAAAGGGAAACAATAACCGGATAAGTCTCTTTTGCCGGCAGCATGAAAATGAAACCGTAAATGTTTTCGAAGTAAAACCTTATAGTCATTTCTGGATAATTCCAAGATACCGTGCCATCCCGTAAGGCCACAGCCAGTAAACTATCTGATAACAATTTCCAAAAAAAATTAAACTGCTTCAGGGGCTTTTAAATCGAAGGATTCTTCGCTTCACTTCGTTTCGCTACCAATGACAGGTATTTTTAAAGACAGGGGGGAGAGAAGCTAGAGCGTTTTGAATAAAACTTAGGTTGTAAAGTAAAGTAACGGCAAAACGACCCGGCTTCCCTCCCTTTCCTCCCCAATACATCTGTCATCCTGAGCGCCAGCGAGGGATCTCATTGTTTTACTGCTTTGTTGTTTAGACCAGAGCCCTTTTAATACATCTTTTAATACGTATTATAATACGTCTTTTAATACGTAGTTTACATTATGAACAAATCAGAAAAACCAAAATAGGGTGAGTTCGTAATGAAGAAATTAACCACACAACCAATAACCATATTCATCAAAAACAATTTCCACTGCTACCTTTTCTTTTTTATTCTTCCCTAAAAAGTTAAATTTGCTAAAACCTTTTTATGGCATTACAGGTAGAGGATCTGGAAGATCAGTCAAAATACCGGGAACTGTTGAAGATCCCTTATGACGAGCTTATCGATTTTGTTCTCGATTATCTTAGAAGAAAATCGGAAGTAATGATCTTTTTCTGGTCTGTTTGTATCATTTATATTATCATAGCAATTACCGTAAGAATTAATATCGCCGGATATTTCCCCCTGAAAAATATCATATTCCATTCACTTCTTGGATTAATAGTATTCCCTCTGATCTTAATACCGGTACACGAGCTTATCCATATAATTACATATTTTATCGCCGGCGCCAGAAGAATAAGAGTTGGAATGGACCTGAGGCAGTATATGTTCTATGTTACGGCTCACCGTCATGTAACCGGTCAGAAATCCTTTAAGCTGGTGGCTCTGGCTCCTTTCATTACAATAAGCATTATATTGATCATATTGGTTCTCATGCTTCCCGGAATTTGGAAATGGAGCATGTCATTGGTACTGTTTGTCCACGCAACAATGTGCACAGGTGATTTCGCCATGCTGAATTTCTACTACTTTAACCGGAAGAAGAAAATTTATACATGGGACGATTTCGACAGGAAGATAGCTTATTTTTATGAGGAGATATAGGAAGGACGAAGAGACAATGAGACAGATGGACGAAGAGATAGAAAGATGAGAGGTGAGGCGTGAGGCGTGAGGCGTGAGGCGTGAGTGTGAGGCGGGATGAGGTTAAGG
The DNA here is from genome assembly GCA_029564935.1 of Bacteroidota bacterium. Classification (GTDB taxonomy): domain Bacteria; phylum Bacteroidota; class Bacteroidia; order Bacteroidales; family VadinHA17; genus LD21. The sequence goes on along the minus strand of JAKQPD010000164.1, from coordinate 8,692 downwards.
TTGAGGTTGAGAACAACTGCCAACTGCCAACTGCCAACTTGAAAATGAGCGAGGTGAGGGGGAGATGAGGTGAGGGGGAGATGAGGTGACGGGTGATGAGGTGAGGGAAGAGAAATTGAACAGGTTCCAAACCCTTTGAGACTCCGTGAAAACTCCGTGAAACCCCGTGGTTAAAAAAGAAAATCAAATCAAATAAATCAATATCCATGAAAAAACTGAGTATTATAATTTTACTGATTGTCAGCGTAACCTTCACCGGTTACGGACAGAGGAAAATTGTTAACCTCCCCGATCTGCCCGGATATGTGACACTGAAATGTGATTTCCACCTGCACACAGTTTTTTCCGATGCTAATGTCTGGCCTACTGTCAGGGTTGGTGAAGCATGGAGAGATGGTCTGGATGCAATTGCAATAACAGATCACCTTGAATATTCACCACATAAGGATTATATACCCGTCGACCATAATGCCGGCTGGAAGATCTCAGAAAATACCGCAAGGGACTATAACATTTTACTTGTAAAAGGGGCAGAGATAACCCGTCCCATGCCTCCGGGACATGTAAATGCATTATTCCTGCAGGATGCATCCCTCTTAGCGGTTGATTCTGTGATGGATGCATATGCTGCTGCAATAAACCAGGGGGCATTTCTTCACTGGAATCACCCCGGCTGGAAAGCACAGGAACCCGACGGAATTCCGAAACTTTATGACATCCATAAAAAATTACTTGAAAAGAAATGGATCCACGGGATTGAATTCTTTAATGGTACAGACTATTACCCCCTGGTTATGACTTTCTGTAAACAATACAATCTGACTGTGCTTGCAAACAGCGACAGTCACGGGACAATAAGTGAGGAGTATAAAAATCAGAAAAACAGACCAATGACACTCGTATTTGCCAAAACGAGAACACTCGATGCATTAAAAGAAGCTATGTTTGCCGGAAGAACACTGGCATATTCCGACAATATTATCGGAGGTAAGGAGGATATCGCAAGACAATTCTTTTATCAGTGCATTTCTATCGGAAAACCTTATAATGAGAATGCGAAAAATATTTTCTTTGAAATATCAAATAAATCAGATATAACATTTTACCTCACTGATGGTGCAGCTGGCACGCCGGCTTCAATAACGCTGCCGGCAAATTCCATAGCAAGAGTTGTTGTCAGCAAAACCAACACAGCACCGCTGGTGTATAATGTCAAAAACATCATCACCGGCGAAAATGAGGTTTTAAAGGTGGAAATCAAGTATTAGTTGAGGGGGATTGTATAGGATGTAAAGATTTAACCACGGTGTAACACGGGGTTTACACGGAGTTGAACGGATGGAAAACCGTGCAACTCCATGTAAACTCTGAGTAACCCCGTTGTTAAAGAAGAAATCATTTCCCAACTTTTTCAGAGCCTCTCCTTTGCGAGTTTCAGGACATCATCTTCCTTAACTATCGGTCTGAGGCGGAAGCTGTATTCATATTTATCCGCGAGAAGCCTGTACTGTTTGTGGATTTCCGCTCCCCATGAATCATCGCCACCAACCCCCATCTGTCCGATATCTATATTCAGATTCACCAGATCGCGGGGTTTAACATCATTCGTATGGGTATTTGCACTCTTTGCATCCTTCCTGTACTGGCCAATCTTGCCCGGTGATTCGAAATCGTCGTGGATATTGTTGAGAGCGGCAAAACAGAACAAGGGATTACCGCTTACAAGTATGCCGGTACCATTGTCATCAGTCAGTGACAGCCAGCGTGTATCTGTCCTGTAACCATTTTCCTGCGGACGTATATAAGGTACATACTGATCTGCCACAGTACTTTCATACAGACCCACATCCGCAGAGGTTTTTCTGTCGACATAATTTTCGTGCGGACCCCGTCCATACCATTTCAGGTTTGCAAGTTCAACAGGAAGCTGCATCTGCATACCCATTCTTGGTATTTCAGGAAGACTGCCAGATAGTTTCGCGAAAGAATTTGAAATTATAATATCGGCTGAGCCCAGAATTGTATAAGTGGTTGAATACCCTGCAATCTTTTTACCTTCCGTTCCCATAATATCATATCTGAAAACCACCACCACTTTACCTAATCCCGGCTGACGGATATCGGCTCCGGTAACCTTTAACCTTTCTCCGGCTTTTTTCCATATGCCAAGTTTAGTATCCATGCCATAACCGTAATCATTATCAGTGGGTGGCCTCCAGAAATCCGGCTCCGGACCTTTTAGCAGCAGCTCTTTATCCTTATATTTGAATGATTCAAGCTTTCCGCTTTCCAGATTAAAGATGAGGAGCATATCGGTCCCTCCTACTTCCAGCTTATTTCCGTTTGTTTTGGTCTGAAGAACTGCCAGGTTATCCTGTTTCATCGGGACAATTCCTCCTTCGACAGGGAGTTTAAATTGTGTGCCTGCATAAACATGATCTTCGGGCAGAATGCCCCATGGTTCACTCTTCGATATCCTCAGATTCAGAAAATATTCAGCACCCGGTGCAGGAACTATTTTTTCAATTGGTATCATAATATTCAATTCTTTCCCCGGCTTAAAATCAGGAAGCGGGACTTTCCCTGACTGGATAACGGATCCGTCTGACATAACTTCCCAGTCAAAATCGAAATCCGAGAGATTCGTAAAATCATACTTGTTCTTAACACTTATGATTCCTGCCTTAATGTCTACAGGCTTGAATCCCACATACTGATATACTCTTTTTACTTCGGCAAGTCCCGGCTTGCCGGTTCTGTCTGGCCAGGTAAGCCCGTTTATACAGAAATTACCGTCGCTTGGAACACCTTCTTCTCCGAAATCACCTCCGTAAGCCCAGTACTTTTCACCATTCTCATCTGTTTGAAGTATCCCCTGATCAACCCAGTCCCAGACGAATGCTCCCTGAAGTTTGGGATACTTTTCGATCACATCCCAGTAATCCTGAAGATTACCTGTCGAATTTCCCATCGAGTGAGCGTATTCACATAATATTAGAGGTCTGTCATTCTTCGGATCCTTTGCATATTCTTCAATCTGCCAGATCCTTGCGTACATGGGACAAATAATATCCGTATGCCTTTCAGTCGTATTGGTTGATTTTTCAGCCCGTTCATACTGAACCGGACGGGTAATATCTCTCTGCTTCGCCCACTTATAATTTGCAAGGAAATTATGGCCGTCTCCTGATTCATTTCCAAGTGACCAGATAATGACAGAAGGATGATTTTTATCCCTTTCGACCATACTCTGCATTCTTGCCATATGAGCAGCTGCCCATTCAGGTTTATCGGCAATTGTGACATCCTTATCATAACCGATCCCGTGAGCTTCTATATTTGCTTCATCAATAAGATAAAGACCATATTTATCGCACATTTCATACCAGAGCTCCTGCTGGGGATAGTGGCTCGTCCTCATGGCATTGATATTGTTGGCCTTCATGACACGGATATCCTTCAGTATAAGCTCTTCATCGATAACATGCCCGTTGATATCATCGTGCTCATGCATATTTGTACCTTTCAGATAGACTGCAACCCCGTTCACAAGAAGTTGGGAATTCTTTATTTCCACGCTTCGGAATCCGATTTTTGAGCTTACACTTTCAAGAATATTCCCGTCAGGTTTTTTAAGAGTAATCACCAGGGAATAGAGATCAGGAGTTTCTGCAGACCATCTTTTTACATCCGGCAAGCTCTTTTCGAACCCCGCTAAATCTTTGCCTTCTGAAAGACTTACAGACTTCGATTCGCTGTAGATCTTGTTTTCAGCATCAAATAATGAAGTTTCAATAATAAAATCATTTCCGTCACTTCCGTTCTGGCCGAGTTCTACATCAACCTTAAGCAAACCATCCTTATAGTCATTTATCAGATCACCTCTGGCAAAAAAGTCCCTTATATAAGTTTTCGGTCTGGCATGAAGGAAAACCGTTCTCTGAATACCGCTCATCCTCCAGAAATCCTGATCTTCAAGATAACTGCCGTCGCACCATCTGTAGACTTCAACTGCAAGTGAATTATTACCCTTCTTCAGATATTTTGAAATATTGAATTCTGCAGGTGTTTTACTGTCCTGGCTGTAGCCGACAAGCTGTTCATTAACCCATACGTAGAATGCCGAGGCTACAGCACCGAACTGAAGGAATACCTCTTTATCATTCCAATCAGCAGGCACCTTAAAGTTCCGTTTATATGATCCGACCGGATTATAATCGTGCTGTATCCTGGGTGGATCATTCTTATGAGGGAAGGTAATGTTTACATATATCGGCACGTCATATCCTTTCATTTCCCAGTTTGACGGTACTTCGATATCGTCCCAGTCGCGGGTGTCATAATCATCCATGAAAAACCAATATGGTCTCTGGTCAGGAGATTTTACAAGATTGAATTTCCATATACCGTCGAGGGACAGATAGTTGGGAGAAGCAGATCTGGCTGCTGCCAGTGCTGATGCTTCATCAGCAAAGCTTATAAGAGTGGCATGTGGGGCTTCTTTATTCTGACCGAACATTTCAGGATTTTCCCAGTCGCGTGGTTCCTTTTCGGTGAAAGCCACACCTTCATATTTGCTGTATCTCTTACATGCTGTGACTGCCATAAAAATCATTAACAGGATTAGCGGTATTTTCTTCATCACATTTATATGTTTTTGTGCTATAAAGTTAGTAAAATGAAAGACAGATCAGAACAAACCTGAGATTACCCCGTTATTGTCAATATCAATTTTCTCAGCCGACGGTATATTTGGCAGGCCGGGCATCCTCATTATTGTGCCTGCTATAGGGACAATGAATCCTGCTCCTGATGAAAGTTCGATCTCCCTGATTTTAATTGTAAATCCTGTTGGCCTTCCTCTTTTGAGGGGATCATCAGAAAGTGATTTTTGTGTTTTGGCAATACAGACAGCAAGATTTCCCATACCCAGTTTTACTATTTTCTCAAGCTGTGATTTAGCCTTTATTGTATATTCAACATGATCAGCACCATATAATTTTTTGCAGATCGTATCTATTTTTTCCTCGAATGACCAGGAAAGATCATAGAGTGGTTTGAAGCAGGTGTTACAATCTTTTACCGACTCAAGGATCTTTTCCGCAAGCTCGGTTGCACCTTCTCCACCCCTGGCCCATCCGTCATTTACAGCCACCTTTACATTCTGGTCTTTACAATGTCTTATAAGAAGATCAAGTTCCGCCGGAGTATCCGACTCAAATTTGTTTATTGATATTACAGGATTGAATCCGAAATATTTCATGTTCTCGATATGCTTGTCGAGATTCTCAAAGCCGTTTGTCAGTGCATTGAGATCCTCGTTCTGGAGCGAAGAGAGCTTTGCCCCACCGTGGTATTTAAGTGCACGTATTGTGGCTACAATAACAACCGCATTTGTCTTCAGATCGCCATATTGTGATTTGATATCAAAGAATTTTTCGGCACCCAGCTCGCTCGCAAAACCCGCTTCAGTTACAACAAAATCGCTCAGTGAAAGTCCCATTTTTGTGGCAATAATTGAATTTGTTCCCTGGGCAATATTTGCAAACGGACCACCGTGTATTATCGCAGGTGTCCCTTCCAGTGTCTGGACCAGATTAGGCATAATTGCATATTTGAGCAAAGCAGCCATGGCTCCGTGGGCCTTCAGATCGGAAGCAAACACCGGCTCATCGGAATATGTAAAACCGACAAATATCCTTCCCAGCCTTTCCTTCAGATCGTTAAGATCCTTTGCCATACATAGGGTTGCCATAACCTCTGATGCTGCCGTGATATTAAAACCTGATTGTCTTGGAACTCCTTCAGTAGTCCCTCCAAGTCCGATGACGATATCACGAAGAGACCTTTCATTCATATCCATTACTCTTTTCCATTCAATTGTTCTGGGATCTAAACCAAGATTCCCGTCTTTCAATTGTATATTATTATCAATCAGGGCTGCAAGCAGGTTATGGGCTTTCTCGACAGCTGACATATCACCTGTAAAATGAAGGTTAATATCTTCCATCGGGATTACCTGAGAATAACCGCCCCCGGCAGCGCCACCTTTTATGCCGAAAACAGGTCCCAGCGAAGGCTCACGAAGAACAACAGTCGCTTTCTTCCCCAGTTTGTTCAGAGCCTGGGCCAGCCCGATGGATGTCGTTGTCTTGCCCTCGCCCGCCGGTGTAGGAGTAATAGCCGTAACCAGAATAAGCTTTGAGCTTTTGACCTTTTCCTCATTTATGAACTTCAAAGGTATTTTTGCTTTGAATTTTCCATATAATTCAAGATCATCAGGCGGTATGCCCAAAATACCGGCAATATCTATTATCGGCCTTATTCTGGCTTCATGGGCAATCTCAATGTCCCGTTTCATAACATATGATTTTATTTATTTAACCTGCAAATTTCCTAAGTTTCAAAAATATATGAATTTATATTTTTTTTCGTAAATTGAGAATTTATTAAAGATCATAAATATCACATTAAACCATACAGATTATGGAAAAAAGAATCACCCCGCTCTATGATGATTACAGGAAAGGCAGAACCAGTCGCCGTAGTTTCCTGAAGAAGCTGGCAATGATCACCGGCAGTACAGCTGCAGCTTCGGCTTTGCTTCCGGTCCTTGATCATAACTATTTGATGGCGTCTGTTGCAAAAAAGCAGAAAGAAGTTCAATTAGTGACTGAATTTATTAAATATCCTGCAGCAACAGGGGAAATGAGAGCTTTCCTGGCCAGACCAGAGAAAGGGAAAAAGTTCCCTGCAGTAATAGTTATCCATGAGAACAGAGGCCTGGTACCTCATATCCAGGATGTTACAAAAAGAATGGCAAAAGAGGGGTTCCTTGCACTGGCTCCTGATGCCTTATCACCTGTCGGAGGTACACCTGAAGATGTATCCAATGTTGGTGAACTTTTCAAAAAACTGAATGGAGAAGAGACAACAAAGAATTTTGTAGCCGCTGTTAAATACCTTGAAACACATCCAAATTCAAATGGTAAAGTAGGATGTACCGGATTCTGCTGGGGTGGAGCAATGACAAACCAGGTTGCTGTAAATTCTCCGGATCTTGATGCCGCAGTACCATATTACGGTCGTCAGCCCTCGGCCGAGGATGTTGCAAAGATCAAAGCACCGGTAATGGCACATTATGCTGAAAACGATCAGGGTATAAATGCAGGTATCGCAGCATTCGAAGAGGCTCTGAAGAAGAATAACAAGGAGTATCAGATCTTCTCCTACCCCGGAACAGGGCACGGCTTCAACAATGACACCAACACCGCCCGGTACAATTCAGAAGCTGCAAAGCTGGCATGGGACAGAACGGTTGCTTTCTTCAGGGAAAAACTGAAATAACTTAAGGTTCCAGGTTCAAGGTTTCAGGTTCCAGGTTCCAGGTTCCGGGTTCACGGTTCAGGGTATTGCGGTCAACATAAGACGTTTAGGTAACAGTGGATTTATTTCTCAAATTCTATTCAACCACCCCGGCCAGACAATTTAAATTTCTGCAAGTAAGACAAATTAGTCGTCTGGCCACCCCTCCTTAAAAAAAGGAGGGGAAACTTCTGACCTCAAAATTCTTCAAATCGACATCTATGCTCTTAACCCTGAATCCTACCCGGAACCCAGAACCCGTTTAAGCCATACCTTTCGTAATTCGTCTATGAACGGCTGGCAATGCTTAAAGAATATTTTATATCCGGGACACAGGTAATTCAGTCCAGGCTCTCCATCGGGAGTCAGTATAAACCGGTTTTTGGGACACTCACCATTGCACATATCAAGGACATCACACTCACGACAATAACGTGGAAGAGAAAGTGATTTTGACCTTCCGAAAGCCTGTTGTTTTTCACTGTCGAGAAATCCGGCAAGTGATCCTTCATTTATATTCCCCAAAAGATGATCCTGATCAACATAATGATCGCAGGAATAAAAGTCACCATTATGTTCAACAACGGGGACACCTCCGCAGTTAACCTTAAAAATACAGAGAGTATGTTCCTGGTTAAAAGCCCTTCTTAAGGCCTCTTCAATTATCTGGATCTTTATCCTGCCGGCATCCTTTTCTACCCATCTGTCAAAAATTTCCGAAAGAAAGTTTCCGAAGACAACAGCAGGCACAGTCTCAGAACTTACGCCTGTTTCCGAACCGGGTACCCGTTCAACCAGTGGAAGAAAAGTCATATATTTTGCATCAATTCCCCTGAAAAAATCATATAATATCCCCGGAGATCCCCCATTGTAAGAATTCACCACGCATAATACTTCAGTTGTTATTCCAAATTTCTTAAGTAATTCATAGCCCCTCATCACCTGTCTGAATGAACCACTGCCATCCCTTCCCTTTCTGTATCGGTCATGATATTCTTCCGGACCGTCCATGCTGATGCCTGTGAGAAAATTCTCATCGGCCAGAAATCTGCACCATTCATCATTGAGGAGTGTCCCGTTTGTCTGAATACCATTTATGATCCTTTTACCAGCAGAATTATATTTCTTCTGAAGGACCAATGCTTTCCTGTAGAAGTCAAGGCCTGCCAGTGTCGGTTCTCCTCCATGCCAGGAAAACATAACAACGTCATCCGTAGTAGCTTCAATATGCTGACTTATGTACTTCTCAAGCAATTCAGCACTCATCTGGAAAGATCCCCCGTCTGCATACAGATCCTTCCTGGCAAGGTAATAGCAGTAACTGCAA
>JAKQPD010000151.1 GCA_029564935.1 Bacteroidota bacterium | reverse complement strand
GGGGAGATGAGGAGACTCTGTGAAAACTCCGGGATACAATGTAAACTCCATAATGAAAAACAGACTTATAAATTAGTTATCTGATCCCAGAGTTCTTTATTTACAGGTATTCCTGCTTTCAGGTTATGTTCACGGACTTTTACGATATTTTCTCCGGGATAACGTATCGTTGTATCATCACTGACGGGCAGTGATTTCTTAAGATCGGATATTATTCCCCTGATTGAGTTCTCAATTGATGGATTATTATTCAAACTCCGGGGATTTATTGCAATGAAAACCTGTGATACACTATATTCCGTTTTACTTCTGGTAATCTCATAAGTGGAAAGACCTCCTGACAAAACAGTTGCCAGGATATCCAGTAAAAGTGACAGGCCTGAACCTTTCCAGAAACCTATTGAAAGAGCTCTACGGGTTTGCAGTATTTCAGCAGGATCATCAGTCAGTTCTCCTTTATCGCTGAAGCCTCCGGTGTAAGGGAGTTTTCTTCCTTCCCTGCGGTATGTTTCCATTTTGCCGTATGAGAACTGGGTCATTGCGAAATCCAGGACAATGGCTTCATTCTCATATGGCAAGGCCATAACAAAAGGATTGTTCCCGAGTCTGACATCAGAAGCTCCCCATGCCGGCATATTTGCTTCAGTATTTGTCCAGCATAACATAACAAATCCTTTTCTTGCAGCATACCAGCCGTATGTTCCTCCGCGCTGCCAGTGATTCGTGTTTGCCAGAGCAGCCATCCCAATTCCGGATTTTAATGCCAGATCCATAGCCCTGTCAGAAGCAAAAAGAGCATTCAGCGGTCCCGGTCCCAGGTTGCCGTCCCACTGTTCAAGTGCACCGCTGCTGTGGATCAATGTTGGTTCTGCATCCGGTTTTACATAACCGTCCCGTACATTTCCCACAAATCTCGGAAACCTGTTTGCTCCGTGCGAGTAAACTCCTTCAAGGCTGTTAACCGCAAATATCCCGGCACATTCTTCTGCCTTTCTTTGAGAAAATCCTGAACGCATTAGGATCCCGGTAAATACTGACCTCATTTCCTCAAATGGAATTCTGATGGTTTCAATAATATTCTGCATATTCATATTTTCTTTTATCCCAAAAGCTGCGTGGATAATGCGTTAAAACCTTGCAGTTATATGATAAGGTCTTTGTGCTCTTTGCGTAATCTTTGCGATCTTTGCGGTTTATTCTTTCTTTCTTTTTATTCTCAATAATTCTATTTTAGCACCATATCTGCAAAGTCCATGAACCAGTTCCAGTCCTTAAGGAGCATATTATGTACTCCATCCCTGATATGGTATCCTGTTTTGCCGCTTGTTACAGGTTTGTTCAACGGAGGCATTTCAGGAGGCAGGGATGATTTTATTTTCAGTAGCCGGAAAACCTGCAATGAATTATACAACGACAGATAGGAGCCGCGGGGATCGGCCCAGAGATCGTCGGCAGCTGATGCCACATATAATGCCCGGGGTGCAATAAGCGCCATAAGCATGTGCATATCAACCGGCATCTCTGGTTCATTATTGTTGTATTTCCTGTAGTTAGTACAGAACCAGTGTGGGAATGATTTGTTTATTACAGAAATCGTTTCGCCATATTTTCTCCTCGCGAGAGCTGCTCCGCCGCAACCCGATTCATTGCTGATTACAAGAGCGAACCTCTGGTCTTCGGCTCCGGCCCATAAAGCCGTCTTCCCGCCTCTCGAATGACCCAGAACCGCTACTTTCTTTCTGTCTATGTCTTTATCGGTTTCGAAATAATCCATGCAACGGCTTGCGCCCCATGCCCAAGCTGCTATTGTTCCCCATGAATCAGCCTGTCTTCCGCGATCAAGTAAACCATGGATACCGTTTTTAAAATCATCAAAATTATCAGGATCAACATCCGCATTATAAAATACTGCAATGGCATAACCCCTGGCAACAACTTCCTCAGCAGGCCAGAATTCACTTCTTACTTTTCGTGTCGGATCGGTATTTGCCGGGCCCCTGTTGTCAATTAGCAGAAAAGCAGGTACTGGCTTCTGAACCTTGTTAGGAACAAACATAGTCAGATGAATGACAAGAGATCTGCCCTCAGATCTTATCGTGATATCTACCTGCTTCAAAGTGGCATTGCCGTTCATGGCATTTTCGTCCTCATTGATCACTTTAAACTCTTTTGAATATTGTGTCGAAGGCACTCTCCCGTAAACATTTTCCCTGAAGAGTTCCAACACCTCCTGACGACGATATTTTTTCCATCTAGTGGCTGAAGTTACCGGTTTTCCTGAAGAACCGGTCAATACATCGGGAAGTATGTATTGAGGTACCTTTTCTTCGAAGTAATTTATGTCGGGGCGGGATTTCGATAGTTTTTCCACCAGTTCAGGGGAAGCTTTCCAGCCATTCCCTCCCTGGGCACATATCATAGTGGCTGTCAGTATAATACTAACTGACATGGCAGCAATTATTTTCGAAATTTTCATACTTTTAATGTTATGTGTAAATTTAACTTTTATAATTCACATCCTTTGTGGAATCCTTTGAGCGACTTTGTGGTTAATTTTTTTTTACCACGAAGGGACACAAAGGTTATCACAAAGTAACACAAAGGAATACAATAAATTAAAAATATTCACGAATTATTCACATTAACGACTTTAATGAATAAACGAATTCCCGGCATCCTTCTTAGCAGACAGGATACCCTTCGCCTTAATCTTTATACTATTACTAGCTTCTCGTGTTTTATGTGTATTTTTACAGAACATATTTAGTTTTATGGCCACTCTGTTCAAAATAGCCGGAGATAAGATCCAGTGCGTACTTTGTCCGCATAATTGCATGATAGGAGATGGCAACTCAGGAATATGTAAAGCAAGGAAAAACAACAGCGGATCATCAGAGCTTACTACATACGGCGTAATATCAGGTTGTGCTCTGGATCCTATAGAAAAAAAGCCGCTGTACCATTTTTATCCCGGCACAAATATCTTTTCGATAGGATCATATGGATGCAATATGAGATGCGATTTCTGCCAGAACTACAGTATTTCGCAGCGGACCATAGCGGGTTTTGTCAACCGTACCGATCCGGAGCAGATAGTAAAAAATGCGCTTGACTCACTTCACAACATAGGAATAGCATTTACATATAATGAGCCAGTCATCTGGTTCGAATATATTAAGGATGTTGCATTACTGGCAAAGAACAATGACCTCCGTACTGTGATTGTAAGCAACGGATATGTTAACAGGGAACCGCTTGAAGAGTTTATTTCATTTACTGATGCTTTCAATATTGATCTCAAAGCATTTAACAATACATTCTACAGGCGCCTGACCGGAGCTGACATTGAACCGGTAAAGGAAGCACTGAAACTAATAGCCGGTTCAGGCAGGCATCTCGAGATAACGACTCTTATAATACCCGGGCACAACGACAGTGAAGAGGAAATGGCTGAGGAAACAGAGTGGATAGCAAAAGAACTTGGATGTGATGTTCCTTTTCATCTCAGCCGGTACTTTCCGATGTACAAAAGGGAAGATCCTGCAACCAACAGCCAGAAACTAATAAGACTCTCGGAAATAGCTTCAAAAAACCTCAGGTATGTTTATGTCGGGAACATGGTATCGGAGACCGGCCAGAATACAATTTGTCCCCAATGCGGTAAAACTGTAACCAGGAGATCGGGATACAACATAAAAATTATGAATCTCGATCAGAAGGGCAATTGTAAAAACTGCGGAAAACAGATATACAAAAATTTCACTTCTTTTCCTCATTCGAGCAGGAACTGAAACTCAAAATGTTTGAGGGTAAAAGCCCCACCCGGGGGGTTGGGGGTAAAAACAGGGACTTCCCGGATTACAAATGCCCGATCCCTGAAGTTTCATTCCGATCTGAACTCCTTTATACTTTTTTCCGCTTTTAATATGTAAAGTCTTCTCAGTTCACTTATCAGCGGGATATTCACATTGAACACTTTATCATCGATTTGGGAAAACGGAAGAACCATCGGGGATGTTCCTGTCATAAAAACGGCATCATAATCTGACAGCCGGTCAGCTCTGACACATCCCATTTTAACCTTGATATTGTTTTCAGAACAGATATCGAGGATATGCTTTCTTGTAATGCCGCAAAGTATTACATCATCAGGGGCGGTGACGAGATAATCCTTTCCCACAAAGAAAATATTTGACCGGCTCCCTTCTGTCACCTGCCCCTTTTCATTTACAAGAAGCGCTTCATAACCGCCATCAAGTATAAGCTTATGAAAAATTGATGATCTCAGCTTATGATTAATGATCTTTGATCCCGGGTCTTTTCTTTCAGCATAGAATAATATGCCTTTAACACCATCTTTATATTGTTTTTCAGTAGGATATATCGGTTCAATATAATAGATCAGATAAGAGGATGAATCTTTATTGTAATTGAAGACTATTTTCAGGTTCACCTCTTTCTTACGGTCTGATTTTGTCAGGCTTATTATATCCTTTTTAAGCGTTTCCGTTTCAGCCAGCATCTTCTTTTTCTGGTTCTTTACGCTGGTTTCAAGGCGTTCCATGTGATCATAGAAGAAGACAGGACTGTTCCTGACCATCCTGATTACTTCATATACCGAATCGCCCTCATAAACCAGCGAGTTATCGAAGGAATCTGCATTTTCAAGCTTACCGTTAAGAATAAATCTTTTCCCGAAACACTCATTCATCTTAATATCATTTGTCGACAAATTTACTAACTATTAACCACTCTGCCCGCTTTTCTGATTATATTCGTGATCGTTTAGCCGATGTATATTTCCTGATGTTCGCAATTATCGATATTGAAACGACCGGTGGAAGTGCAAAGCTGGAAAAGATAACAGAAATTGCCGTTTATCTCCATGATGGGGAGAAAATTACCGGAGAATACAACACTCTGGTCAATCCCGAAAGGAACATCCCGTATTATATTACAAATCTGACCGGGATAACGAATGAAATGGTTGAAAATGCACCCAGATTCTACGAAATTGCGAAGCAGATTGTAGAGCTTACTGAAGGAAGGATTTTTGTAGCACACAATGCCAGGTTCGATTATTCATTTATAAGGCAGGAGTTTAAATCGCTGGGATATAATTTCAAAAGAAGTATCCTTGATACTGTGTCCCTTAGCAGAAGATTATTTCCGGGATACCGGTCATATAGCCTTGGTAATATCTGCAGGGAATTAAAGATTGAAATCAACGACCGTCACAGAGCAGCCGGAGATGCCTTAGCTACTGTAAAACTCTTCGAGCTTCTCACTGAAAGGGACAGAGAGCTAAGCTTTGGAAATTCAGGTCTGATAAGAAACACAAGGCTCTCAAAGCTTAATCCTCATCTTGATCTTTCAAAGATTGAATCGATCCCGGATGAACCGGGCATATACTATTTTTATAATGACCGTGGTGATCTTATTTATATCGGGAAAAGCAGGAATCTTCAGCAAAGGATAAGCACACATCTTTCAAACAACACGACAAACAGGGCAATGGAGATGAGAGACCTGATAGCTGACATAAGCTGGGAGCTTACCGGGAGCGAGCTGATAGCCCTTTTAAGGGAATCATATGAGATCAAGGATAATAAGCCTGTATATAACAGGGCACAGAGAAGATCCTCCTTCCAGTGGGGAATTTATACTTCAACAGATAAAAATGGCTATATCAACTTCTGCCTTCTTCCCGTTTCAACAGAAGAAACACCTCTTTCAGTCTTCTCATCCAGGGAAAGAGCCAGATCAAAGCTGGAATCACTTACCGGGAAATATGATCTCTGCCAGAAGCTTGCCGGACTATACAAATGTGACGGCCCCTGCTTTCAGCATCATGTAGGTATCTGCAGGGGAGCCTGCTGCGGGAAAGAGACAGCTGCTGATTATAATTTACGGGCAACCAAAGCCATCGAGGAGTTCGTTTTTTCGCGCCGGAACTTTTTTATTATAGACCGGGGAAGAAATGATGAAGAAAAAAGTGCAGTCAGGATAATAAACGGTAAGTATTCCGGATACGGGTATTTCAATATTAATGACATCGGCTTCGGACTGACTGCTGTTCACGATTGTATAAAGACATCACCGGACAACAGGGATATCCAGGTCATTCTTAAACAGTATCTGCGTACCAATAAGGTGGAGAAAATAATTGAATTCTGATCTAAGAATGATAAACTTTTACTTATACTTTTGTTAATAACCTAAGATAACCCCATATGGCTCTTTTTACAAGAACAACGAAGAACCTTATCATCAAGATTGAGGAATTTTTTGACAATGTTGAGATTGGCATACTTGTTTTCAGGGAAGGAATAAAATCATATCTCATCAATAACAGGGAAGATTTTGTCCGGCATCTTCAGAAGGTAGATGCTCTTGAAAGCAATGCTGACAAACTGCAGAGGGAAATTGAGAACGATATGATAACCAATTCGATTCTGCCGCAGCATCGTGAAGAAGTAACGAAGCTTATAGACCAGCTTGACGAGATAATAGATTCTGTGAAGAGCTCGCTTAATGATTTCAATATTGAGTTGCCTGAAATACCTTCGGCACTTAATAACGACATCTTAGACCTTACCGAGGTATCGTCAAATGCGGCGGAGGAGCTTATTCCTGCAGCCCGTGCATATTTCAGGGCACCATATACAGTAAGGGAAAAACTCCTGAAAGTATATTATTTTGAGACTGAAACGGATAAGATATCGAAGGGGATAAAGAAGCAGATATTCCAGCAGATGCCTGAGCTGGATCTTGCGCATAAAGCACATCTGAGATATATACTCCATCATATTGAAAACATTTCCGATATTGCCCAGAAAGCTGCGGATCTGCTTTCGGCAATGGCGATAAAAGTTATCACATGATACTGTTGTTTCTTACAAGCGGATTATTCCTTGGGTGGTCGCTTGGTGCGAATGATGCATCCAATGCATTCGGATCAGCTGTCGGATCAAAGATGGTCTCGTTCCGCACTGCAGCAATAATTGCATCAATCGCTGTGATTCTGGGAGCGGTAATGCAGGGTTCGGGAACATCCCAGACCCTTGGAAAACTCGGTTCGGTTAATGCAATCGGAGGATCTTTCACCCTTGCGCTTGCTTCGGCCGTAACAGTTTATCTAATGACAAAGCTATCCATTCCCGTATCCACCACACAGGCTATAGTTGGTGCAATTATCGGCTGGAATCTTTTCACAGGTAACCGTACTGATGCCGCCACACTTTCAACCATTGTTATCAGCTGGATTTCAGGCCCGGTTCTCGGAGCTTTGTTTGCAATTCCCTTGTTCATATTCATCACCGCTGTAAAAAAGAGATCCGGAATTCATCTGATAAGGTTTGAATCATACATCAGAACCGGGCTCATAATTACAGGTGCTTTCGCAGCTTACAGCTTAGGTGCGAATAATATTGCAAATGTAATGGGGGTATTTCTGCCGGCTTTTAACCTTCAGGAACTGAACCTTGGAATAATTTCCCTTAACTCTTCACAACAGCTTTTCCTGCTTGGAGGTATAGCCATCGCAACAGGTATAATCACCTATTCAAAAAAAGTTATGCAGACTGTGGGGGCAAGTATCGTGGAACTAAGTCCCGAAGCCGCAATGGTTGTAGTGCTTGCCCAATCTCTTGTTCTGTTTGTATTTTCATCGTCATCACTGTCTTCATTTCTGAAAGGAGCCGGCCTTCCATCCATCCCGCTTGTACCAATATCGAGCTCACAGGTTATAATAGGATGTGTCCTTGGAATAGGCATCTACAGGGGAGTGAGGAATATCAATTTCAGACTGCTTGGGCAGATAGGTGCAGGATGGATCGCCACACCGGTCATTACATGTATTCTTACCTATCTTTCCCTTTTCTTCTTCAAGAACATGTTCAACATCGATGTCGGTCACAGGATAACTGAGGGCGCTGTTTCTCCAGGGGCCGCACAGACTGTAACGGATCCCGTGATATCGGATCTGATGAGATATCTTCTTCTGGGAATCCTTGCTGCAGGATTCTTCGTCATACTATATTATTATATTCTTGAAAGAAACAAAAGGAAGGAACTTCAGCGGTCGGAAATTAAGTTCTGGAAAAATATTAAATAATCTGTAAAATATTAACTAAAAACCTGATACACATTTAAAGAAAAGCTACTATGGTAACAAATAAGAATCAAAAGAATCCACAGAATCTGTCGCGGAGAGAATTTATCGGGCAGGCGGTTGCAGGAAGTGCAGTTATTATGATTGGTCCGGTCAATCCATTTGCCGGCGGACCTGTTCAGGATTCGGGAAGCTGGCCGCAGGGAGCCGCAGATTTCCGTGTCCATATGATAGGTCATGCACATATTGATCCGGTATGGCTCTGGCCATGGCCGGAAGGGATGTCTGTAGCTTACAGTACCTTCCGATCGGCGCTTGACCGTATGAATGAAACTCCCGATTTCACATTTACTGCCAGCTCGGCACAGTTCTACCAGTGGATCGCGGATAATGACCCCGCCATGCTTAAAGAGATCAAGAAAAGGGTTGATGAAGGGCGATGGAATATCGTCGGAGGCTGGTGGATAGAGCCTGATGTCAATATCCCGTCAGGTGAAGCTCTTGTAAGACAGGGCCTTTATGGTCAGCTTACATTCCAGCGTCTTCTGGGTCAAAGGGCAAAAGTTGCATGTAATCCCGATTCTTTCGGACATACCGGAACATTACCACAGATCATCAGGGGCCAGGGAATGGAGAATTATATTTTCATGCGGCCGGGTATCAGGGAAAAAACGCTTCCCGCCGACCTGTTCTGGTGGGAAGGACCGGACGGATCCCGCGTACTTACCTACAGGATACCGATTAGCTACAATGATACAGGATCTGTAAGAAAAAGGATAAATGATACACTTGCCCAGTTCAGGGATCAGCCGGTGAAGAAATTCATGGCATATTATGGTGCGGGAGATCACGGAGGTGGCGCTACAAAAGAGAATATCCGCTCAATCAATGAACTGAAGACCGAAAAAGGAGCTCCGGCAGTATTCTATAGTACGACAGACAGATATTTCAGGGAGATAAGGGAAGATAAGAATATAAACCTCCCGGTTGTAAAAGACGATCTTCAGCATCATGCTACAGGATGTTACACTGCGGAATCTGAGATAAAAAAAGGTAACCGGCAATCCGAGGCTGCTCTTGTTACTGCAGAAAAGATCACAGCTGTTGGTTCCATGGCCTGGGGTGCAAAATATCCGAAGAAGGAATTTACATCAGCCTGGCAAAAAGTATTATTCCTGCAGTTCCACGACAGCCTCGCCGGAACGTCAGTACCCGAACACAGTCTGCATGCCCGTGAAGGATATGGATTTGCACTCGATACTGCACATCAGGCAACATATTACAGTGTTCAGAAGCTTGAAAGCCAGGTGCCCTCCGAAGATCCTGAATCCCAGTATATGCTTGCATTCAACCCGAATGCATGGGAACTTGCCGCAAATGTTGAATATGATTTTTCGTGGAATACAAAAACCCCGTCGAAGGTGGAAGATGGATCAGGCAGGTCCCTGGCTCACCAGTGGATTGCCGGATCAACTGAAACCGGTAACCGTACCAGGCTGGTAACGAAAGTCAGTCTGCCTCCTCTGGGTTATCAGCAGATACGGATATCCAAGGGAGATCCCCTGCAAATTAACGATCCGGTCATCGTTAAGGAAAAACTGCTTGAAAATGAATTTCTCCGGGTAACCTTTTCATATTCCGGAACAATATCAATATTCGACAAGAAAAAAGAAAAAGAAATATTTGCCGGAAAAGATACAGGTTGCAGGGCATTGATCATTAACGACCCCAGTGATACCTGGAGCCATAACATCAAGACCTTTTCAGACGAGATCGGCGCCTTCGGAAATGCAACTTTCAAAATACTGGAAAACGGACCTTTACGCGGAGCAATACGGGTAATAACAACCTATGGCAATTCATCGCTCACAATCGACTGGCTTCTGACATCTGGTTGCGCAATGCTTGAAGCAAGAGTCTCCCTGAACTGGCATGAACGTCTTAAGATGCTTAAATTCTCATTCCCGGTAAATGTTGAATCGCCTGTTGCCACATACGAAACATCATACGGTAATATCGAAAGACAGACAAACGGAGATGAAGATCCGGGGCAAAGATGGATAGATATCAGCGGAAACAACAACGGGAACACCTGCGGATTCACTCTCCTGAACGACGCAAAGTATGGTTACAGTGTCCACGGGAACGACCTCAGGCTTTCAGTAGCAAGATCTGCTGTCTATGCACATCACGATCCGAAAGTCCTGGATATGAAAGCCGAACACATATGGATGGATCAGGGTATCCAGACATTCAGGATGGTCCTTCTCCCCCATCAGGGTACCTGGAAGAATAACAATATTGTCAAAGCGGCTGAAGAACTGCTTTCGCCGCCTGTGGCAATCTATCAGGGCATCCATGGAGGTAAGCTTCCAAAAACAAATTCATTCCTGACTGTGGATTCAAAGAATATATTAGTGGCTTCGATAAAGCTGGCCGAAAGCGATGATGATCTTATTTTCCGCTGTGTCGAAACTGAAGGTCTGATGACA
The DNA here is from genome assembly GCA_029564935.1 of Bacteroidota bacterium. Classification (GTDB taxonomy): domain Bacteria; phylum Bacteroidota; class Bacteroidia; order Bacteroidales; family VadinHA17; genus LD21. The sequence goes on along the minus strand of JAKQPD010000151.1, from coordinate 2,104 downwards.
GATGCATCTTTGGATCTGAAATTTGCAGGAAGAAAATGGCAGGGGAGATTCAAACCATACGAAATAAAAACATTAAGGCTGAACCGTAAATCGGCGCAAATCAGGGAAGTAAATCTACTGGAAGAATAACATATTCTATGAAGAAAATTATTGATGAAGTTAAGGCTGAACTAATAAGGAACGCCGATGAAAAGACAAAGTCATCCGGTGAAAGATACTTTAAGGAGCCGGTAAAACTTCATGGACTTAAATCATCTCAGATTAATCTGATAGCCCGTGAACTATTTAAAAGATTACCCTGGAATAAAGCTTATGTTCTGGATCTTTGTGAAGAATTATGGAAATCAGGTTACCTTGAGGAAACAGGTATAGCCTGTATATGGTCATACAATATGAGGAAAGAATATGTTCCTGAAGATTTCAGTGTATTTGAAAGATGGGTGAATAAATATGTAACGAACTGGGCATCCTGTGATACTTTGTGTAATCATACCATCGGAACTTTTATTGAAATGTATCCTACCTTTCTGGCTGATCTTAAAAAATGGGCTCTGACAGAAAACCGCTGGGTAAAACGTGCTTCCGCCGTAACCCTGATTATTCCTGCAAGAAATGGCAAATTCCTGAAAGACATATTTGAAATTGCTGATCTGCTTCATTCTGACCCTGATGACATGGTTCAGAAAGGTTATGGCTGGATGCTTAAGGCTGCAAGTCAGGCTCATCGGGATGAAGTTTTCAATTATGTCATGAAGAAAAAAGCCACGATGCCGAGAACAGCGCTGAGGTATGCAATTGAAAAGATGCCGGCTGATTTGAGGGCGAAGGCGATGGCGAGGTGAGGCAACCGGCATCCGGCTTGCGGCGCCAGGTGTGAGGGGTGAGGGGTGAGGCGTGAGGGGTGAGGGGTGAGTGGTGAGTGGTGAGATTGCCAACTGCCAACTGCCAACTGCCAACTTGAACTTGAGTTGTAAGTGCGTTGAAATGGTTTTATTAACTTTGCAAACAAATTCAGAAAGATGAAAGGATTTTTTACCTTATTCCTGATATTGGTTATGACAGCAGTTTCATATTCACAGAACAGAATCACGGGACGTGATTTTGCGACCAGGTCGGAGGTTATTGCAAAGAACGGAATGGCTGCGACAAGCCAGCCGCTGGCTACCCAGGTTGCTCTGGATATACTAAAGAAAGGCGGTAATGCGATTGATGCTGCAATAGCGGCAAATGCTGTACTAGGACTGGTTGAACCCACAGGTTGCGGAGTTGGTGGTGATCTGTTTGCAATAATATGGAGTTCAGACAAAAAAAAGCTCTTCGGGCTCAATGCCAGCGGGCGTTCCCCGCGATCGTTAAAACTGGAATATTTCAAAAAGAACGGCTTCGAATTCATACCCTCATACGGGCCTTTGCCGGTATCTGTTCCCGGATGTGTAGATGGCTGGTTCGAGATGCATGATATGTTCGGCCGGCTTTCGATGAGAGATATACTCCAGCCGGCCATTACCTATGCAACTGAAGGATTCCCGGTGACTGAGGTCATAGCTTATTATCTGGACAGGAATACCAGAGCTTTGCAGGAATATCCGAATATAAAAGATGTTTACATGCCCGGAGGGAAAGCTCCGGCAAAAGGAGAGATATTTAAGAATCCGCTGCTTGCAAATACACTTGAGAAGATTGTTAAAGGTGGCCGCAATGAGTTTTACAGGGGAAGTATAGCAAGGGATATTGCAGCATTTATGAAAAAACAGGGTGGATTTCTTACATATGATGACATGTCGAGGCATCATTCTGAATGGATAGAACCTGTAAGCACGGTTTACAGGGGATATGAAGTATGGGAGCTTCCACCAAACGGACAGGGCATAGCAGCACTTCAGATGCTGAACATCCTCGAAGGATTTAATATCGCTGAGATGGATTTCGGTTCAGCGGAATATATTCATCATCTTACTGAAGCCAAGAAACTTGCTTTCGAGGACAGGGCGAAATTCTATACGGATCCTTTATTCAGTTCAGTACCTGTTGAACAGCTTATATCGAAAAGATATGCAGCCGAAAGGCGGAAATTAATAAATCCCGATAAGGCTGCAAAAGTTTT
>JAKQPD010000144.1 GCA_029564935.1 Bacteroidota bacterium | reverse complement strand
CATGCGGCAGAGCCTTTTCGTGATGTACCACTGGCAGAATACAGGAAACTGCATCTTTGTACGGGTGCCTGTCTTTGTTCTTTGATAGGCCTTTTTCGCCTGAAGACAGGCGAGGTACGCCTCCTGGAGATAGTCATCTGCCGTATAGCAGTCATTGAAACCTTCAACTTTTTTTATTATTTCCCTGATCTGAGGAAGTAATACTGTGAATATGCTGCTGGTATTAAACATCCCTAATCAGATAATAACATAAACGGTAATAAAAGTCAAACAAATATGTCATAATATAAATAATAATACATACAATAATAAAACATACAATAATAAAACAACTACTTTACTAACTAATAATATCCATAATAACAACAAATTGCAGATAAATACAAGAGCCTTACCAGATAAATACAAGAGCCTGAATAACAGCCTTACGGTAATGCGAATACAATATTAACTGACAATATAAAATTTTCCTGTTGCATGAATAAACATATTATGTAATGATGTTCCTGTACAGGGTTGGGGAAAAGGAGGAACCCGTTGCTGCAGGATGAACTGAGGATGTTGAGAGAGAAGACCGGCATGTCGAGAAAAGAACTGGCGCGTAAACTTGGAGTAACCGAGATGTATGTAGGGAACTTCGAGAGGGTGCCGAGGCGGGGCGAACGGGCATTTGTACCTTCCGACGCCCTCTTGCGGAAGATCGCCCGCATCTGCGGATCCAGTGACGAAGAAAAGAAATACTATGAAAAAAGGCTCCTGCTGGCGCGGGCAAAACAGATTGCGCCAAAAGAGATAAAGGAATACCTTGAAGAGAAGGTTCAGGAATTCAGCGATTCCATGCCGGTTGGTTTCGTTGAAAGACTGAAAGAGGATATTAAAAGGCTCAAGGACTCGGGCAAGTATGACGATGGTGGCCTTATGAATGTCTTAACGGGTGCGGGGGTTTCTGAGAAGCAGCTGGATGCAGTCGTCCATTACAGGACAGTGCTGAGCAGGGAGAAGGTAATCGCCCTTGCAGGTGTTCTCAAACAGCCAGTGGAAGAGTATCTGGTGCTTTCAAACTACATGCCGAGCGCTTTCAGACACTCAATCAAACAGGGGGAAAAACTGAATATAGTTTTCCGCCGTCTTGGAAACCTTTCTGCCGAGGATATCGACAGGTTTATGGATGTAATCGACAAGATATTCAGTGTGTGCAGGGAGGAAGTAAAAGATGAGGGGAAAAAGTGAAGCTAAAAATGGCAGAGCTAAAAATGGTGAAGCCAAAAAAAGGAATTCATTGATTGCGGCCCGTTCTTTTGAAGCCTGTCCTGTTTGAAGCCTGTCCTGCCGGTAATACAATAATGTGCAGTTACATGCGGGCATATCATCCATACAGATCCTTGAAAAGGTCCTTTCCATAAGGTTCGCCGTTTCCCTGTCATTCGACGACATCGAGGAACTGAAGAACCTCAAAAAGCATGACATCATTGTGTCGATCTTCCTGGACGGGCAGAAAGCCGTGTGGTTCAGGGGACGGATAACCTCGCTCGGGATGAGGG
>JAKQPD010000127.1 GCA_029564935.1 Bacteroidota bacterium | reverse complement strand
TGGGTTACCGGAAGGGCTCCTGATACTTTAAAGAACCCTTCAACCTGTTCATCCCACAATCTGTTTGCGTCGGCAGCAGCCTTTCTATATTCACCGGCAGTGGAATAATTCCCAAGAAGTTCTGATAATTCCTCAAGGCACACTTTTGCGTCACAGGTGAGGGGTAAAGCACCCTGTTTGTGTGAATCGAAACAGGTCACATTAATATTTATAAATTTTACCTCCGGATTTCCGAATGCAGTTTTTGATGCAGTTGTAAAATCGCTGTAACGTGTTCCGATACCGATTATCAGGTCTGCCTCCGAAGCAAACTTATTGGCCCCGGGAGTTCCTGTTGCTCCTGCTGCTCCAAGATTCAGGGGGTGATCAAAGGTTAAAGAACCTTTTCCCGCAAAGGTTTCAGCGACCGGGATACCTGTTTTTTCAACAAATTTCCTTAGAGCATCCGTAGCCTGACTGTAAATTACTCCGCCTCCTGCAATAATAACTGGTTTTTTCGAAGCTCTTATCATCTTCACGGCTTCCTTTAGTATTTCTGAATCGGGCCGCGGACGGGGTATTTTCCAGACTCTTTTTCTGAACATCTCTTGAGGGAAGTCGAAAGCCTCTGCCTGGACATCCTGTGGAAGAGCCAGAGTAACAGCCCCGGTATCGGCAGGTGATGTGAGCACCCTCATCACTTCAGGCAGAGAGGTGATTAATTGTTCAGGCCTGTTTATCCTGTCCCAGTATTTTGATACCGGTTTGAAACAGTCATTTACCGAGATATCCTGTGATGAGGGAGATTCGAGCTGTTGGAGTACAGGAGCCACATTTCTTGTGGCAAATATATCGCCGGGGATAATAAGCACAGGAAGCCGGTTTATTGTTGCACAGGCTGCACCGGTTATCATGTTAGTAGCCCCCGGGCCGATCGAGGAGATACATGCAAATGTCCCGAGACGGTTTTTCATTTTTGCATATGCTGTAGCGATATGCACCGATGCCTGTTCATTCCTGGTCATATAGTAGCGGAAATCCGGGTTCTCAAGTAATCCTTCCCCGACACCGGCAACAATACCATGACCAAAAATCCCCAGGCACCCTGCAAAAAATTGATTCTGCTGGCCATCAAGTTCAACATATTGATTTTTAAGGAATCTGACAATTGCCTGACCGACTGTTATTTTGATAGTTTTCATAATGTCATGTTTATCAGGATACTATTTGAATTATTATTAAGTTAATCGGTAATCAGTAATCGGTAATCAGTAATCAGTATTCAGTATTCAGTAACCAGCAGCCAGCAGGACAAACTATTTAAGCATCATATCACGTATTATCAGAATGACATCGGTAGTTGCCTGACTGAATTGTCTGAGGGTTCGCAGTGTTGCACCAAACCTGTCAAATTCTTCGGCTTTCATCCCGTCTTCGTAATATGCACGCCTGAAATCAACATATTTTCTTTCGAGCTCTGATACAATTGCAGGATCAACAGGTTTATTCATCCTGTTCTCAATTGTTACATCCGAAGCATTATATCTTTTCTGCCAGATAAATGGAGGGGAAATTACGACATCCCCGCCGATGAATTCTGACCAGTGGCGGTGGTTCCTGAAAGCTGCGCTTAAAAGTCTCAGACGGTATCCTCTTTCCTTATAGATCTTATATGCTTTTTTCATTACAGCCACGCCCGCCCAGTCAAGTATATCCGGATTTGGTATTATATTTTCCTTTTCCGTCACAACTTTGAGCCAGTCATCAAGTCTTCCGACCATAAGTGTACATACTGGTCCCATTGTTGAAATTTCCTTTCCTTCTTTTTCTCTCCGTGTTAAACCCCGCTCCACAGCTTCTGCCACTTTCACTGCCTGTGGAAGGGTAAAGCTTACGGTGGCATTTATGCTGATCCCTCTGTAAGTTGCTTCTTCAATTGCTTCAATACCTGCTTTAGTAACGGGGATCTTGACAATCATATTCGGAGCAAGCTTGCTGAAGCGTTCAGCCTGGGCAACAATACGTTTAGCATCCCTGTATAATCGGGGATCCGTTTGTATTGATAATCTGCCGTTCTTACCTTTTTCACGGTCAAATACCGGTTTGAGCAGGGCGGCAGCCTTTACAGACATTTCTTCAATCAGTCGCCAGGCAATTTCATCCTCTGTTGCAGATGGATTCTCACTGATTATCATCGGGATCCTGTCTTTCCAAAGGTCCCATTCCTGCTTTAATACCGTTCCCACAATGACGGGATTACAGGTTGCACCCACAGCCCCCTGGCCAATGGACCAGGTAAGCTCCTCAATGGAACAGGAGTCATTCCACA
>JAKQPD010000114.1 GCA_029564935.1 Bacteroidota bacterium | reverse complement strand
GGAAAGCAGGATAGGATCAGTACCATATTCACCGCATACCAGAATATCCTTTGTCCCGTGGAACAGAACACCCGAATTCTGAACTCTGTCAATCGGCCAGTTCTCCGGAAATTGAGGCTTTAATCCTCCGTCGAACCAGGTCACATCAACTTCGGGAAGATCAATTTTTATGTCAGCCGGTTTCTTCCTCGCCGGGTAGGTAAGATGTACTATTTCTGCATTCGGAGGACTATCAGGAGTAAAAGGTGTTGAACTGCCGATAACTTTTGTCGGATACTGCAGCTTCATTGATGTGAAAATGGGATGCATAACGTGGCAGGCCATATCTCCTAGAGCTCCCGTACCAAAGTCCCACCAGCCTCTCCAGACCCACGGGGTATATGCTTCATTGTACGGGCGGAATTTTGCAGGACCTATAAAACAATCCCAGTTAAGAGTATCAGGGACAGTCTGAACCTCGGTTGGAGCAGTCAGACCCTGTGGCCAGATCGGACGGTTTGTATATGCTTCAATTTTTCTTACTTCACCTATTTCTCCATTCCATATCCATTCACAGATAAGCTTAACACCCTCCGCTGAAGAGCCCTGGTTCCCCATCTGGGTGGCAACTTTGTATTTTGCAGCAAGCTTTGTCAGGAGCCGTGATTCATAAACACTGTGGGTCAGTGGTTTCTGACAATAAACATGTTTGCCCAGTGTAATGGCATGTGCCGAAATGATTGCATGAGTATGATCGGCTGTTGCACACATTACTGCATCAATCGATTTTGCCATTTCATCATACATCTTACGCCAGTCATAGTACTTCTTTGCAGAAGGATAAAGGGCAAAAACTTCCGCTACATTGGTCCTTTTGTTCTTACCCCATTCGACATCACATAATGCAACGATGTTTTCCCCGGCCATCCTCTGAAGATTGCCTTTCCCCATACCACCGATCCCGACACCTGCAATATTCAGCTTGTCGCTTGGTGCTTTATGGCCAAGCCCTGAGATTGTGTTTGAAGGAACTATGAAAAACCCGGCAGTTGCGGCCGTGGTAGTCCCGATAAAGTTCCTTCGTGTGATTTTTGAGTTTCTTTTCATTTCAGTCAGTATAATTATTAGTAATCCGGAAAAACAACCAGAAATAAGGAAAATTATCAAACGGTATCAGACAGCAACTCATTTAACCGTTTTATACTCTGAACCATCGACCTGACAGTATGATAATTTACTTTCCATGAATGAGACATATGTGTCCATATTGGTTCTCCACGCCTGGTCATCAGGGGCCACCATTCGCCAACCCCCTTGTTTACCATCTTATCATGAACAAAACGATGAACATTCTTATAAGCCATCCAGTATCTTTCATCACCGAACATTTTGAATGCATCCAGCAGACCTATCAGAGCTTCAGCCTGCTGCCAGAATTCCTTTTCCCTGTCGTAAACACCGCCTGAATGGGGTCCTTCAACAAAAACACCTCCGAATTCATAGTCAATCCCGTTGTTTATTGTGTGATCAAAAATAGTCCTGAAAAGGTCTGAATATTGCAGGGGATCGATCTTTAGTATCTTAAGGGCATGGATCAGAAGCCAGGCAAATTCTATATTATGGCCGTAACATGTATTATCAGTGGCATTGCCTTTCTGTCCATCCTCCGAGAACCTGTCCCACCCCCATATAATATCGAACTTTATCTGTGGTGCAACGGTCCAGTCCTTAAAAAACTGCGGGATGCCGGTCTTATAAACCGGATGGATCAGACGGTTCAGGAGAAGATCAATATCTTCAAGCAATTTGCGTCGGTGTACATCTTTTCCCGTACACTCATAAAGAGTTGTAAATGCCTCCATCAGGTGCATATGGACATCAAGAGTTTTTCTGTCGCCTCCCTGGCTTCCCGGACCACAGAGTGTCCAGTCACGATGGAACATTTCCCAGTAACCTCCATACATTGAATCGACGCAATATTTCTGGAGAAGGTCAAATACCTTTTCAGCATATTCAATTCCGCGGGGATCACCCGTGGCAAGTGTATATTCACTCAGAGAATAAATAGCAAAACTGTGGCCGTAGATTATCTTCTTATCAATCTTCACATTCCCTTTACGGTCCATCATCCAGTAAAAACCACCATATTCCTTATCCCACATCCTGTCGAGAAGGAAATCCACTCCGTGTCTGGCCATTCCGGCCAGTTTTCCTTCACCATAACCTGCCCGGTGAGCTGAAGAGAGTGTATAAACGGAACGTGTCTGGGCAATCAGGGATTTCTCATCTTCCCCTGAATCCTTACCATTTTTATCAAAATGAGTAATATAACCTCCATTTATATTGTCGGTCATTCGAGTTACCCAGAATGGCAATAATTCGTTAACCAAATGATATTCTGACTCTTTCTTTAAAACTTCTATTTCATTCCTGTCCATATTATCAAAATTCTAATCAGACTCAAGATAAGGTTTTTTCCTAATTTAAATTTAATAACATTACATTAAATACACCGGATCACTGAATAAAATAAAGCAGTATCTTCCCATTTTTATTATTAACTGATTGATTTTGTTCTATGTAAGCAGTAAGGTATTAAATCAGGTTAATTTGCTTTTATAATGTCGAATAAATATATTTGTGCAATGCACAGATAACTAAAATCCAACACATATGAAAAACCCAATTGCTCTTGTTCTGCTTTTCTTCTGTTTAAATAGTTTTGGAGCACAAAGATCCTCAGATCCCGGTTCTGATCAAAAACCCAAACGCGGCTGGTACTCCCTTTTCGATGGCAAAACACTTAATAACTGGAAATTCAGCGACAACGAAGGAACATTTTCAGTAAAGGACGGAAGGATTGTGGTACATGGTAACCGCAGTCATTTATTTTATGTTGGCCCTGTAGAAGATCACAATTTTAAGAATTTCGAATTCAAGGCCGATATAATGACTGAGCCGGGTGCAAATTCAGGTGTATATTTTCATACCGAATATCAGGCAACAGGATGGCCGGACAAAGGTTATGAGGTTCAGGTAAATAATTCCCACACCGACTGGAAAAGAACAGCCGGATTATATGATGTAATGGATCTGAAAGAAGTTCCGACCAGAGACAATGAATGGTTTACAATGCATATCATAGTCCAGGATAAACATATTATCGTGAAACTGAATGATAAAACTGTTGTTGATTATACAGAACCTGCGGAAGTGAATTATAAAGGACATCCCGGACGGAAAATCGCCAACGGCACATTCTGCCTGCAGGGGCATGATCCAAAGAGTATTGTTTACTTTAAAAACATACAGGTAAAACCTCTTAAATAATTTACCGGCACCTGCCCGGGTGCCATTAATATAAAAGATAATGAAAAAAATGCCGGCAATCGTTGCGTTGGTGGCTGTATTTACTTTAGCCATCTGTCTCATAATACTTGGATCAATCTCAACTGAATTAATGGAAGCCCTCGGAATTAATTCAGGGCAGTTCGGAACCCTTGTCACAGCTTTATTCCTTACAAGTTGTATTGTACAGCTGATTACGGGTCCCATAGTCGACAAAATCGGTCATAAACCTGTTGCAGTTATTGGTTTTGCCTCAGTCAGTATAAGTATGTTTATCCTTGCATTTGCATCAGGTTTTTCAACTGCTCTGATAGCTTGCATTATACTCGGTATAGGAGCTATGTCTGTCAATACAGTGGGAAATACTCTGATCCCTGTAGTACTTTTCGGTGGAAAGGATCCTGCAAGGGCAAGTAATTTCGGGAACGGTTTTTTTGGCATAGGTTACATCTTAATACCATTACTTATTGTATTTATAATAAAGACACTTGGATTGAGTTACCATACCGCACTTATTATAATAGCCGTTTTATGTGTCTTATTCATGGTACTTGCGCTAATTACAAGTTTTCCGGTAGCGACTACCGGGTTTAAATTTTCAAGAGCTGTTAAACTACTTCTCAATCCGGCTGTAATCATTGCCGCTCTGGCAATGTTTTGCTATACATCCCTGGAGTCCTCAGTGACTACCTGGATTAAAAAACTCATGGAGGAACTTTTCAGCATCAGTTCAAATACTGACGCATCAGCAAGGGCAGGTGTGGTACTAAGTTTTTTCGGAGTAGCTATGATGGCAGGAAGGTTTCTTACATCCTCAATAAAGAATCTGACAGCTATCGGAACAAAAGTGATTACGTTTTCAACTATTCTGGCAATAATTTCGATAATATTTATGATCATTGCAAAAGGGCCTGCAGTTGGGATCATTGGTGTTATTCTTGCAGGTATTGCCTTCGCTCCCATCTTCCCTACAATTATCGGTGTGACTTTTTCCAAATTTGAACCGGGTCTTTACGGAAGTATTTTCGGAATTGTTTTCGCAACCGGTTTGCTTGGAGGTACATTCGTCCCGAAACTGATCGGTAATCTCAGTGTCGGATCTACTGTTCAGCAGAGCCTGTATGTTGCATTGTTTATTTCTCTTGCACTTCTTGTTATTTCGCTTTTTATTGCCAGGGTAAAAAATAGAGAATCCTGAAGTCATCTTAACTGAAACTTATATAACAAACATGAATATTAAAATCCATGGCCATCGACCATTATTAATTGTGATCCTTGCAGCCGTTTTATCGGGATATGGTTGCAGAGATTCAAAGCCGGTTGATTTTGTAAATCCCATGATCGGGACTGATTATCATGGTCATACTTTCCCGGGAGCAGTACTTCCGGCAGGAATGGTACAGTTAAGTCCTGAAACAGATATCCGCGGATGGGACTGGTGTTCCGGATATCACTACAATGACAGTTCAATAATGGGGTTCAGTCATTTACACAGGAGCGGGATGGGTGCAGGAGACTGGGGCGATATTCTGATAATGCCGGCAACCGGAGATCTGAAAATTATTCCCGGCAAAAAATCAAATCCTGATGAAGGCTACCGCTCACGTTTCTCCCACAGCGAAGAAATAGCTACTCCGGGTTATTATGCTGTTACACTAAAAGATTACGATATCAAAGCTGAATTAACAGTCACAAACCGTACCGGATATCATAAATATACATTCCCCGAATCTGGTTCATCGCATATACTGATAGATATGAAGCACGGGATAAGGGATTCGTGTACGGGCGCTATGGTAAAGATAGTGAATGACAGAGAGATAGAAGGATACAGGATGTCGATCGGATTTGTAAAAAAACATACCGTATATTTTTGTGCTCAATTCAGCAAACCCTTCAAATCATCCGGAACATGGAAAGGAAATAATATTAACCAGGGATCATCGGAAGAGTCAGGATACGGGATTGGTGCATTTGTAAATTACAATACAGCAGAAAATGAATCTGTAGAGATCAAGGTAGGGATCTCTTATACCAGCATTGATCAGGCTAGGTTGAATTTGAAGGAAGAATCATCCGGATGGCAGTTTGAAAAGATCAGGGATCAGGCAAAGAAGATCTGGAACGATGAACTCGGGAGGATTAAAGTCGAATATAATGCAGGCATCAGTGATCCTTACAGGAAGGATAAAATGATCACCTTCTATACTGCCCTATACCATTCATTGTTATTCCCGGCCATTTTTGCGGATGCTGACGGAAAATACACCGGGCTGGATGATCAGGTTCATCAGGGAGAGGATTTCACTTATCTCAGTGATTTTTCATTGTGGGATACTTTCCGTGCCGAAATGCCGCTACTTACTTTAATAAAACCCGGATTAAGTTTAAACTCGATCAGGACAATGATCGCACAATATGAACAGGGAGGATGGCTGCCGACTCCGCAGCAGTTCGGGAACTGCTATACCAATGATATGATAGGCGATCATCCGGTTGTTGCCATTGTGGATGCATGGATGAAAGGGATAAACAAGTTCGATGCTGAAAAAGCTTACGAGGCTGTAAGAAAAAATGCCATGGAAAAACCTGTCGGACATCGTTCAAGAGGCCGGGTGGGAATTGATTATTATAACAAATTCGGCTATATACCCTACGATAAAGAAAGAGAATCAGTCTCACGGACGCTTGAGTATGCCTATAACGACTGGTGTGTTGCTCAGCTTGCAAAAGCGGTTGGGAAAACGGAAGATTACGAAAAGTTCATTGACCGGTCTGCCTGCTACAGAAATCTCTTTGATCCTTCAACCGGACTCGCGCGTCCTAAAGACAGTACCGGTGCATGGCTTGAACCATTTATACCGACATTCATAGGACAGGGAAGGGAAAGACATTACACTGAAGCAAACGCATGGCAATATTCCTGGTTTGTTCCACATGATATTAAAGGTTTAATTGATATTGAAGGAGGAAATGACAGATTCATCTCCAAACTTGATACCCTTTTCACAATGAGCTCTGAGGTTCAGAGTACCGTTTCTGATGTTACCGGAATGATCGGCCAGTATGCTCATGGCAATGAACCCAGCCATCATACAATTTACCTGTATGATTATGCGGGTGCACCATGGAAAACACAGGAGCTGGCCAGACAAATTATGGACAGCCTGTATCATTCAGTACCCGACGGATTATGTGGTAATGAAGATATGGGACAGATGTCAGCATGGTTTGTTTTCAGTTCCATGGGATTTTATCCGGTGACTCCCGGCATGAATACTTATGCATTAGGTAGCCCGGTATTCGATAAAATAACTATCAGCCTCGACAGAAACTTCTATAATGCTGATAAGTTCACTATCGAAACAAGAAATAATTCCCGGGATAACAAATACATACAATCCGTATTGTTAAATGGTAAACCATTAACTGATCCCTGGTTCGATCATTCGGAGATCAGGAACGGAAGTACCCTTGTCTTTGAGATGGGGCCCGAACCCGCTAAACAGTGGAGTCAACCTTAGCAGCTGTTGTGAACCCCGCAGATTATCAGTAGGAGATCAGCACATCCCAATGACCAGGCTGATTTATCGTAAAATCAAAAATAACCTCTGACTTTGCAGTCCGGAACATGTTCCATGCTGTAAAGGTGACTTTTATATCAATAGGGAAAATCGGATTTTGAATCCCGGTATGATTTCCTGCCTTGTATTGGGTGCCACTGCTGTAAGCTATCATGAAGTTTTCAACACCCGAATTATCTACTCCCCCCCTTATAAGCTTTACTATTATTTCATTATTTGGACTGCTGGTCTTGTTGAAGGAATATCGTGTCACAGACATTTTCCTGTTTATTGTATAAGGTGTTATCAGCTTCTTCCCCAGATAATTGTCACCTTTCCAGATTCCTTCAACTATTGAATTTCCGCTTACAAGCTTTCCTTCACCCTCTTTCAATCCATTCTTCCAGTATCCGGTGAAATAATCTCCGTTTGCCCAGGTATAAGTACCTGATCCATGAGGCAGACCTTTTCTGAATTCACCGGAATAACGGTCAATACCTTCCGCCGATCCCCTGCCATGTGCCAATCCTTTCCTGCAATTTCCCGTATAATTACCGGATATGCTTTCCATTTTAACTTTACATTCTGTCTCCTGGGAATAAACAATGATTCCGGTAAAAAATAACACCCCTGTCAGTAAAATTTTCAGAACTCTTTTATCATTTTTCATTATTCCCGCAGATTAAATTTTAACAATTTCGTGTTTCTTAATAAAATCCCGGTCAAAATTCACTCCCATACCCGGACCGGTGGGAGCTTTTATCTTTCCATCAATAACTAATAAAGGAGAAGTCGGGCATTCATAAATAACATTTGTATCAAGTCCCTTGAATTCATGATGTTCACCGGCATTTGGAGCAGCACTTACAAGTATTGTATTGTAAAGAAAACCCAGTCCTCCTCCCGACATATGGGGAATGAATTCCTTCCCGAAAGCATGAGCCATCAGGGCTACTTTCATTGATCTTATCATTCCCCCGAAATAATAATTGTCGGGCTGAACAATATCAAGTCCGTCGTTGGCTATCAGCCACCTGAAATT
>JAKQPD010000106.1 GCA_029564935.1 Bacteroidota bacterium | reverse complement strand
TGAGGATAAGTATATGAAACATTCGATAAAATATCTTACTATTGAGATTCTCTCAATTTTGTTAATGACGATTGTAACGTCACAAATAATTTTTGCCAATCAAAGTGGGAAAGCTTACCGGCGTAGTTCCATCCATAACGGTAATCTGGTTCGGACAGTTTTCGGTAACTGGGGAGTCATTGGCCAACCAAGGGAAAAAGGTCCGCGTGGGGCATGGCTTTTTGATACCAATGGATATATCGGCGATGTCAGTCCAATGGTAGGCGCTGAAGTAAATTATCATTCTGAAGAACTTGACTCGACAATAACATTCCATAGCGTTGTAGTCTGTCCAGTAGATCGTCCGGCAACTGCTCGCGAAGAATCGCCTACTGGTGATCAATGGACTTTTGAGCCAGTTTCCGGTTATTTTAATGAGTCTTCTCAAGGAATAGCTATGAGCACCGACCGATATTCCTGGCCGCCTTATTGGCCTGATAAAATGGATGATCCTGAGGATCCGGGTTGGCCAGAACAATGGAACGGATTTTTTGGAAAAGGGGTAACCAATGCTGATCAAGAAAGTTATTTTGTTATGGACGATAATAATGATGTTGAATTCAACAGTGGTCACAATCTAAAGGGTGTCTATTTCAAACCTGATAATAGAGATGCGAATCGCAACGGACTCGGCTTGGAAGTGAAGGTTCGGGGGATGCAATGGGCTCAGTTCCTGGCACAGGATGTAATATTTTGGCTTTATGAAATTACCAATACAAGCACTACGGATTATGATAAAGTAGTCTTCGGAATGATAGCCGGAACTTACAACGGAGTGACTGGTACAGATGATTCACCTCAGGAATATGATGACGATTATTCTTTCTTTGATGTTGAACGGGATTTGACTTATACTGGTGATTACCCTAATAATAACAGCCGTAATCCGAAGTGGCAAGGACCGGTTGGACTGGTCGGATATGCTTTTCTGGAAAGTCCCGGTAATCCTTATGACGGTATTGATAATGA
>JAKQPD010000077.1 GCA_029564935.1 Bacteroidota bacterium | reverse complement strand
AGCTATGAAAAAGAATTGAGTGAAGCCCTGAACAATGATTTTCAGAAGCCATATTTTGAAGTTCTTGCAACGGAATCGAGATTCGTAATTTCTGAACTTAATATGATGATCAGGAATCTCAGAAAATGGTCACACCGGCTAAGGGTCAGAACTTCTGCCGCTAATTTTATTTCAAAAGGATACATAGAATATCAGCCATACGGACAGGTATTGATCTTATCTCCCTGGAATTATCCTTTTCAGCTTTCGATAATACCTGCTATGAGCGCTCTTGCAGCCGGCAATGTTGTCATTCTGAAAGTCTCACAAAAAGTTTCAAATACTTTAGAAGTAATTTCAAAAATCCTGGGGCACTTTCCGAAGGAGCTCATTACCCTGATAAAAGGCGAACATTCTCTCAGCGATTATTTACTGAACTATTCATTTGACTATATCTTCTTTACAGGAAGCACGAATGTAGGTAAGAAAGTAATGACAAAAGCTGCCGCAAACCTTACTCCGGTAACACTCGAGCTGGGTGGAAAAAATCCCTGTGTTGTGACTGCCGATGCAAAACTTGAAAATGCTGCAAGAAGGATAGCTTCCGGGAAATTCCTTAATGCAGGCCAGACATGCATAGCCCCCGATTATCTTCTGATTGATGAAAAGGTAAAAGAAAAGTTCCTTGAACTTATTATAAAAACGCTCAAATCATTTTATGGTGAAGATCCTTCTGAAAGTAATGATTTTTGCCGGATTATAAATAAGGACAAAACATCCAGACTGGAGTCGTTCATAAATACGGGAACCGTAATAACAGGCGGCAAAACAATTATTGATAAATGCTATGTTGCTCCGACATTACTTACTGATATCCGGCCGGAAGATCCAATAATGCAGGAGGAAATATTTGGCCCTGTACTTCCTGTCATCACTTACAGGGATTTCAGTGAGATCTTCCCGGTCATTAACAGGCACCCGAAACCGCTGGCTGCATATATTTTTACAGAAAGTAAAAATCTTGCACGGGAGTTCCTGGCCAGAACTCAAAGCGGGTCTGCTGCAGTCAATGATACTGTGATGCAGATCGCCTCTCCATATCTGCCTTTTGGCGGAATCGGACCAAGCGGTATGGGCAGATACCACGGAAGACACTCATTTGAAACTTTCTCAAATATGAGGACAGTATTGTATAAATCAAATATGGTGGACATTTTCGTCCGTTACCCGCCATACACCAGCTTCAAGGAAAAAGCTATCAGACTGTTAATGAGATAATATTAAATAGCAACCTGCTCAAAAGAGTGCAATATAAATAATCCCGAAAAGCCCGGATCCAATCTGCGAATATTCTGTAAATTGTATCCCTTTGCGTCCTTTGCGTTCCCGTCCCGATAGCTATCGGGGGCTATCGGGACCTTTGAGTCCTTTGCGGTTAAAAAAAAATAGAATATGAATATTGAGATCCTGAGAGAATATTGCATTTCTAAAAAAGATGTTACCGAAAGCTCCCCCTTTGACGATGATACTCTGGTTTTCAAGGTAGCCGGAAAAATATTCGCAATGGCAAATCTTGAGGGAGATCTGGAAATCAACCTGAAATGTGACCCCACTTATGCCCTGGAACTGAGAGAAAAATATGCTGCGGTATGTCCGGGATATCACATGAACAAAAAACACTGGAATACGATCCTTGTTGATGGTTCTGTCCCGGATAAGGAGATACTATCCTGGGTCGATCATTCCTACAACCTTGTCCTGAGAAAAAAATAATACCTTTGAAATTAAGGGTACTTGTTTATAAAAACCGGGAAAATGAAAATGATAAATTGGTTCTGTCTGATTTTATGTTTTTCAGTCGCTTTCACATTAAAAACATCAGGCCAGGAAAATTATAATCAGAAAATAGTTGTCAAATGGCTGAATGAAAAACCTTCAGGGTATATTGAAGTGTCGAATGGTGAACTGGAAAAGATTTCACTTCTCGGGGGAAGGGCTAAAATAAAGGGAAATAAATTCGATTTCAGTTCAACCGGATCTGACATAATTGAAGTGTCACTTAAAAATGCACGGATCGATTATGGGAGTGGAGCTACAATAGTTTCTGTTTATAATGGTCCCCATTCCTTTTCTTTTTTCCTCCGGGACGTTACAAATGAATATCCGATCTATATCCCTGAATATAATGTTGTGGTTTCCCTGCCGGACGATAAACGTACATATCTGCAGACTTCAGAAGATATACTGAACAGCGGTTTTCTGACGAAACTTGAAAAGATTGATAATGAACCGGAAGAATCATTTGATTCGGCAGCTTCCCATACCCGGAACCAGGTCTGCCCTGTCTGGCTGGGAATAAGTCGTGACATTCGCCTTTTTGAGCTGGGATTCTCGGGTGAAATGTCAACTATCACTCCCCGGATGGCTTCCTCCTCAGTATTACTTCCGGAGACTAACAATACAAGCACCGATTACAGTTACATGACAGGCAGGGGAGTGGGAGTTGAACAAAATATTTCCCGGAGGCTGGATGAAGGGATACTGCCAATACTTCATACCACACTGAAAGATGAGGATATTGAATACAAAACCACCTCATTTGTATCCTTTGAATCATCTCTCCTTAATAAAAACAAAGCTTTCGGAACCCATTTTCTTGTTGCTGATCACTATAGTGCAGGACATATGTTCACTCCGGACCAGAAAGAATTGTTAAACCCGCTGCTTGAGAAAAATTCATTCAATACAGAAGAAACTGTTCTGTATTTCAGGGCTGAAGCAATCAATACCGCTTCCGTTCCGCGATATGCATTTTTCAGAACATTACGTCCGGGATCAGGATGGTGGGAAAAATTCAAATATTCATATGACAGGGAAACCGGCCTGTCGGGTTATTCGCCTGATCGTATTTTCGGGATCTCAAAACTCAATGGAAAACCACTGCCAAATGAGGAAATTGCAGTTCTGTTACAACCTGGCGATACCGCTGTATTTGAATTTTATCTGCCCCACAATCCTGTTTCCAGAGAAAGAGCACTAAGATTGGCCGGACAGTCATTCAGTAAAAGACTGGCTGAGTGCAGAAATTTCTGGAAGGAAAAACTGAATGATGCTGCCCGGATTAAACTGCCGGAGAAGCGTATTGAAGAAATGGTACAGGCAGGGTTGTTGCATCTCGATTTAATAACATATGGTATCGAACCGGAAGGTACCCTCGCTCCATGCATAGGTGTTTATTCGCCGATCGGTACTGAGAGTTCTCCTATTATACAGTTCTATTGTTCGATGGGGCTTCATGATATTGCCCGGAGATCGCTTATGTACTTTCTTGATAAGCAGCATGAAGATGGTATGATCCAGAATTTCGGCGGATATATGGTTGAAACCGGTGCAGCACTCTGGAGCATGGGTGAATATTTCAGATATACCCGTGATACCGCCTGGGTTAATGATGTTAAGCTGAAATTGCTTAAATCGTGTGATTTCCTTCTGAAATGGCGTGAGAAAAACAAAAAAGCAGATCTGGAGGGGAAGGGTTATGGCATGATCGACGGTAAAGTTGCCGACCCGGAAGATCAGTACCATCAGTTTATGCTGAATGCTTATGGTTATCTGGGCCTCAGCAGGATTGCCGAAATCCTGACATTTACGGATAAAGAGAATGCCGGTCGCCTTAAAAACGAAGCCGAAAGCTGGAAAAAGGATATCCGGACATCTCTGATCAACTCTATGGAAAAATCTCCGGTTGTCCCTGCCGGTGATGGTACCTGGTGCCCTACGGTTCCTCCCTGGACCGAAGCAGAATCCCTGAGACTGCTTTATAACAAACCTGAAACTTTCTTGTCCCATGGTACCTTTACAATTTCAGATGCACTGCTAGGACCACTTTACCTTATTTTTTGCGAAGTCCTTGAACCTGCTGAAGAAGCCTCATTACTGATGCTGAAATACCATAGCGAAATGATGTATCAGAGAAATGCAGCTTTCTCCCAGCCGTATTACAGCCGACATAACTGGATACAACTGAAGCTCGGATTAATTAAACCCTTCCTGAAAACATATTACAATACTTTTTCAGCTCTTGCCGATCGTGAGACATATACCTTCTGGGAACATCTGTACCAGGCAAGTGTTCATAAAACACATGAAGAAGCATGGTTCTTAATGGAAACAAGATGGATGCTCTTCCTTGAGGAAGGTAATACTCTGAAGCTCCTCCAGGGAATACCCCGACGATGGCTTGAAGACGGTAAGGTCATCGAAATCAAAAATGCCTCAACTTATTTCGGTGATCTCTCGTTCACGATACGCTCAAATGTTGCAAAAGGCTTTATCGAAGCAAACATTGAATGCGATTCAGACCTTAAGCCGGATCGAATCATTATCAGGTTCCCTCATCCTGCAGGAAAACACCCCGTGAAAATTATCGGAGGCACTTATGATCCGGCAAATGAAATAGTAACTGTAAGGCCCTTTACCGGAAAAACAAGCCTTAGACTTGAATACTAAAAATATCTACGTATTTTAATACGTATTAAAATACGTATTAAAATACGTTTTATAAAACGTAGTTTAATAAATTACACAGTTAAATGAATGATATTTAAATGCTGCCAGGATTTTCTGATTAATATTATTCTGCTTAAATTTGGATAATGTAACACGGGGATTTAGCTCAGCTGGTTAGAGTATGTGACTCGCAGTCACAAGACAAGGGTTCGAATCCCTTAATCTCCACCTTCGCCCTCCGAAGCTTTAGCGAAGGAGGGCTTTCCCGTTTTGATATAGATTGTACCGCCAAAGCTTCTGCGGGCTTCGGTGGACACAGTCCACTCTTCGCCCTCCGAAGCTTTAGCGAAGGAGGGCTTCCCCGTTTTGATATAGATTGTACCGCCAAAGCTTCTGCGGGCTTCGGTGGACACAGTCCACTCTTCGCCCTCCGAAGCTTTAGCGAAGGAGGGCTTTCCCGTTTTTCTTAACAGTTTATCGCAACAAAGGGTACTCCCGATATTCCGCCCTGAAAAAGCAAACAGAATCAGCCCCGGCAGCTCCGGGCAGGAATCTTATAATTCTTTCTTTAACTTATCAATAATTAAGCTGTTGTTCCTCTGAATATCATTATACTTTTTGGATGAGGATTTCTTGGTGGAAGCATGATATTTCTTACCTTTTATCATTGCTTTCTTCTTTTCTAACTCTCTTCTCAGGTAGCCTTCTCTTGTTGATAATTTTGCCATAATATATTAGTTTTTAAAATTTCCGGATCACAAATAATTCATACTTAATATTCCGGGTGGCAAATTTAAGGTTTTTTCCATTCATCCAACCTCGTAAGCTTCAGTTCCCTTATCAAATCCGACATCTCAGTCCGTGCCGCTTCAAATGAATCATACTTATTAATTATAATTTTCTGCGATCCGTCCCCTTTCAAAAGTGCAAGCCTGATATCACTGCTCTTAATTGTAAGCGGTACATTACCCCTGCTGTGCATAGTTGAACTACGCCTCGACCTGAAAATGTAAAACTTACTGAATTCCTGAGCATTATACCACCTGCCATTCTTATAAACACCAAAAAGAGAGGTGTAAGGTTTTATCCTGGCCGAATCAAAATCTATAAGGGTACCTTCATAAGTAAATGCCATAAACGCCCCGGCAATTACAAGTATCAAACCCGTTAAACTAAAGTAAGTCGTAATTGCACCAAAAAATATTAACGAGTAGCCGGCAAATGTTCCGGATGGACCGAACAATCTGTCAATTTTATTATCAGTCTTCATAATCACAACGGTTTTGACGGAAGGGCAAGGATAAGTGCTATGAGTGCCTAAAGTGCCTAAAGTGCCTAAAGTGCCTAAAGTTAGTAATTATTGATTGAATAAGGATTTGTTAACTTTACATATTGATTTGTTAATCTTATGGCAAACGTAATTATTGGCGTCCACGGACTGGGGAACAAGCCATCCAGGCATTTACTTGAATACTGGTGGAAGCTCGCAATGAATGAAGGACTTAAGAAACAGGAATTTAATGTCAGACTTCCTGAATTTAAACTTGTCTACTGGTCTGATCTCATATATAATAAAAACCAGGATCCTGAGGATAATGATCCCGAAAGTCCATATTTCATTGACGAGAAATATGAAAAAGCTCCTGCAAATTTTATAGTCAGTGATTATAGTACAAGGAAAAAGGTAATAGACTTTCTTGGCCGTCAGATGAACAGGATTTTCCTGAACGACGATCTTACACTGAATTATTCGTTTATTTCTGATACAATCATAAACAGGTATTTCTCTGATCTTGAAGTATATTACTCCGGGAATATTACCGGAAAAGATAATGAAACACACAAGGCAAAAAACCTGATCAGGGAAAGACTTTATTCCAGGTTAAAAAAGTACGAGAATTATGACATTATGCTGATAAGCCATTCCATGGGCACAATAATTGCATATGACGTATTATCATTCCTTGCCCCTGAAATCAGGATCAATACCTTTATAACCATTGGCTCTCCCCTGGGTTTGCCTGTGGTTATCAGTAAAATAGCAGATGAATATAAACAAAGAGGTATAATTCCTGATAGAATAAAAACTCCTCCCGGAATAGTTAAAAACTGGTATAATTTTTCCGATATCCTTGATAAAGTTGCATTTAATTACAGACTTTCTGATTATTACTCAGAAAATGATTACGGAGTGAAACCAATTGATATCCTTGTTGTTAATAATTATGAGAGCGACGGCATCCGTAATCCTCACAAATCATTCGGATACCTCAGGACACCCGAGTTTTCAAAAATATTATATGATTTTATCCTTGCTGAAAAATTATCATTTAAGCAAAAGGTCTCACGGCAAATAATAAAGGTTACAGATAATATTAAATCATTTGCTTCACCAGGCAGCCGAAAGGAATGAAACTGTAATTTTACTGACCCGTGATTTTTCTGTATGTTTGAATCCTGAGGCAGATAATTCTGAATTTATTTGTATAATGCTTCAAATTAATAATTTAACCAATTATGTATTACTACACTATATTTCTTTCCGTAGTCGCAGCAATCGGAGGATTTCTTTTTGGTTATGATACTGCAGTCATTTCAGGAACTATCTCACAGGTATCAGCCCAGTTTGGTCTGGATTCAATCCAGACGGGCTGGTATGTAGGATGTGCACTCGTGGGTTCAATAATTGGCGTCTCTTTTGCAGGAATTTTAAGCGATCACCTGGGACGTAAAAATTCAATGTTCAGCTCAGCTGTCCTGTTTACAGTTTCCGCTGCCGGCTGTGCCATTGCAACCAGTTTTAACGGGCTTGTCATTTACAGGATGATCGGGGGGATGGGTATTGGTGTAGCATCAATAGTATCGCCTGTTTATATTTCTGAAATATCAGCAGCTAAACACAGGGGCAGTATGGTTTCATTATACCAGTTAGCGATTACAGTAGGATTTCTGGCAGCATATCTGGTCAATTACCTGCTGCTTGATTTTTCCGACAGCAGGATCTTTTCCAGCCCTTTATTAAACAAGATATTCAATACCGAAGTATGGCGTGCTATGCTGGGAATGGAAACATTCCCTGCATTCCTGTTCATAATCATGATATTCTTTGTACCGGAAAGTCCCCGCTGGCTCATATTAAAAAACAGGATCGAAAAAAGCCGAAGCATAATTTATCGTATTCATAAAGACCGAAAGGATGCTGATAATGAAATAAATACAATTCGCGAATCGACAACCGGTGATACAAAGTCAGAATGGGCTCTGCTGTTAAAACCCGGGATTTTTAAAGCTGTTATCATTGGAGTGGCGATTGCAATGCTCGGCCAGTTCATGGGGGTGAATGCTGTTCTGTATTACGGACCAACGATTTTTGAAGAGAGCGGACTGTCAAAGGGAGATTCCCTGTTCTATCAGGTAATGGTCGGTCTGGTAAATATGGGAACAACTGTCATTGCCCTCCTTATTATAGACAAAGTCGGCCGGAAAAAACTTGTTTACTGGGGAGTTTCCGGCATGATAATTTCCCTGATACTGATTGGATTTTATTTTCTGATAGGGAAAGAGTCAGGCTTGTCATCGATGTTCCTTTTAATCTTCTTCCTGTTCTATATCTTCTGCTGTGCCATTTCAATATGTGCCGTTATATTTGTTTTGTTATCAGAGATGTATCCCACCAGGGTAAGAGGACTTGCAATGTCGGTTGCAGGTATTTCATTATGGATCGGGACTTATCTTATCGGACAGCTGACCCCCTGGCTTCTGGAGAACCTTACTCCTGCAGGGACATTTTTTCTGTTTGCGGCCATGTGCCTGCCATACCTTTGGATAATGTGGAAACAGGTTCCGGAAACCACAGGCAAATCACTCGAAGAAATTGAAAAATACTGGCTTGGTTCTGAAAATGCAAAGCCGGTATCATTTTAGATAATAAAACAGACTGAAAAGGCAGCTGCCCGGGCCTGATTGCTGTAAAGACAACTATTTCCGGAAAACAGCTTTTACACCCCCAAAAACAGTTATGCCCGGCATCGTATAATATATGTTTGTGGCATAAGTTTGATTAAGGATATTTTCTGCACTCAGAAATAATTCAGCCCATCCGGTAATGTGGAATGAAACTTTTGAATTCAACAGGGTATACGTTTCATATGCTTCACTGTTTATTGCCGGATCACTGTCAAGATGATTAATATGCTGGCTGCTGACCATGAAGTTGAATTTCCTGTATTTATAGCTTATGCTGCCAAAAAGATTGTGCCTCGGAGTGGCATATACCGGATTTTTCATGGCGGTATATGAATAGGTAATATTCATTTCCAGTTTTTCAGACGGATTTATATTTCCGCTGAATTCAATTCCCCTGTTATGAATTTCACCGGCATTCTGCAATCCGATCTTCGGAACCGTAATGATCAAATTATCACCAACAATACTAAAACCGGTCAGTTCCAGATTTATTTTTCTATTATAAAAACTTTGCAGAAAGGATGTTTCATAATTCATAACCGATTCGGGACTCAGGTTAACATTATGGTTCCATACGAATAATTCCCTGATTGTAGGACTTCTGAATCCTTTTGAAACTGATGTTTTCCAGGTTGTGTTCTCTGAAACTCGCCATGAAAATCCGCCCGCAGGGATCCATTCCTGTCCATATACCCTGTGTTGCTGGAGTCTCAAACCAGCATTAACCGTCAGCCTGTCAAAAAATGTCTGCTGGGTAAATGCATAAATTCCTGCATCATAAACAGTCGTATCTGTTATAAAAGCGCCGAACTTTTCATTCTCAGCTTTACCTCCGTAAACAAGGTAATCTGCACCCAGAGTTAAATTATTTCCTCTGAAAAGTCTGGTTGTCTCATAGATATTAATACCATAGTTTTTGTCATTCGAATGAAACCCGTCTGATATTTTATGTTCACCGAAATTGTAAAAGAACTTTGCCGTACCTGAGAATTTACCAAAATTATTATCAGCAGCTAATGACCAATAGCCCCTGGTGATGTCAAGGGAATTACCTGCAAGTGCATTAATTGTATCGGGACCGGGGTCGGTGGTTTTAAAACGTGCAAGACTGAAATCGGTATTGATTTTTAAACCCGGATTTAACTCATATCCCAGTTTTATATACCCGTTTGTTATCTTGAATTCCGAATTTTTACGATGACCGTCGGTCTGATCGTGGTTTAACGACACGAAAGAAGTGAATTTATTCCTCTTATAACCTGCCGAGGCCATATATTTCTGGGTATTATATGAACCATACATAATGTGGGCATTCCCCTGAATACCATCATATGATTGCTTTTTTGTTATTACGTTGATTACCCCTCCCATTGCATTTGATCCGTAAAGTATTGATGCCGGACCTCGTATTACTTCAACTTTTTCAACATCGGATGCAATATATGAATCAGGGAGAGGATGACCGAAAATACCCATGAACTGAGGGTGGCCATCAATAAGCATCAACACCCCGGTATTGGGACTGCCTCCGATTCCCCTTATTGATATCTGTCCTGCCGCACCTGTTGATACCCCAAAACCCATTATGCCTCTTTCGGTTACAAATAAACCCGGAACCCTTCCGTTCAGTACCGGCAGAAGAGCGGTCTCCACACTTTCTGTTATCTGTCGGCTGCTTACAACCGATACGGCTAAAGGAACATTATGCCTGCTCACTTTTACTGTGGTTCCGGTTATTACAACCTCGTCAAGATTCACTGTATCCTGAAGTATTGACCGGATACCTTCCTGAGTGAACACCGGAAGGGATAAGACTGACAAAACCGCTGAAACCAAAATTTTATACTTCATTCCTGAATGCTTAACTTTATAACTACAGAATAGTATTACGATTATTAATTTTCGTGTTACGAATATAATAAAAAAATTTATTCTGCCTTACTCATTAAAAGTTTTCCATGCCTGATACCTTTTATGCTTATTAGTTTGTCGGCCAGTCCGGTCAGAGTTTTAGCCTTACCTTTTACAGCGATGATTTCCATACACATATCATGGTCCAGATGATAATGCTGGGATGATAAAATAACATTTAAGTAATCGTGTTGAATTTCATTTGCCCTTGCAATGATATCTTTTTTATGATGGTCATAGATCATTACAACAGCCCCTGCAACAATATTGTTGCATTGCCATTTTTTCTCAACTATATTTTTTTCGATAAGGTATCGTAATCCCTGAGAACGATTGGCAAAATTGTAATCTTTTACATATTCATCAAGCTCTTTAAGGAGTTCTTCCTCAAGACTGACGCTGAACCTGACAACACTCATCGCTATATTAATTTCTGTAAATGTAATATTTTAACATGCATTTTTCATACAGAAGATATAATACCTAAGCAAACAAATAAAAATCCGACCTGCCATAAAGATATTAAATCCTTTACAGCAAGCCGGATATGTGAAATTTCTTTTAAGTAATGATTAAAGCTGATTAATCAGGGAAAACATCATTGCTCCTTTTCCAGTTCCTCCAACCGTTTTGTTATCTCTTCCTGGGAACGTTTGAGCCCTTCAGCCTGAGATTTGAGAAATTTTATTTCATCGGTTTTGCTCAGGGATGGCTTCCATGGATATCCGGGAATATAATCCTGACGTTCGGGTTCATAATCCCATCCTCCGCGAAAACCTCTTCTCCTGCCAAAGCCTCTCCCAAAGCCAAATCCTCTTCCCATTCTCCTTCCCGGTCCTTTTGTGTATCCGGGAGAATCATATCCATAGCAATATCCTAATGCTCTTCCGGTTCCGGGACCTTGTCCCAGTGGTCCGCTGCGATCTCCTCCTGGCATAATTTTTTGTTTTTAGTTTAACAAGTGTTTACAATTTTTAATCTCTTAAGATCATAATCAAACAACCTGATTAATGATTTTATCCTCCAAAGATAAGAAATTAAATGAACATATGTTCACTTAAAACATAAAATTTTTATGTTTTTTGCTAAAAATTACAGTATACTCTGCATGGAATTAATTAGTCTTTTTTGTCGGACGAAATCATTTCATCAAGTCGTGTAATCTTGCCTGATTCGCATTCATCGCACTGTTCGACCGGGTGATCAGATACAGTTGTTTTATGGCAATCATCACATTTATACCAGTAATCATCAGTGATATAAGTACCCCCATGAATAATAATTGCTTTACCCTCGACAAAGGCTTTGGCTACACTTTTACGGGCTTTGTCATAAAGCCTTGTAAATGTGGGTCGTGAGATATTCATTTTTTTTGCCGCTTCCGCCTGTGTAAGATTTTCATAATCAGCAAGACGCAAAGATTCAAATTCTTCATATAACAAAATTACCGATTCAAGTTCACGCATAGGAACACCAAATGGTTTATAACCCTCCATCATCGGTGGCACTTTAATCCTTCTGAATCTTCTCCTGTTAGGCATTATTTAAATTCGCAAATGCAAATTTAACAATTAATCGGGGGAAAAATAAACCAGGTACAGTTATGTTTTATTCTGACGGGATCAGCCTCAGGATTTTCCCGGGAGTTTCAATCGAAAGAAAGATATAGCCATCAGGGCTCATAACAACATTCCTTACCCTGCCTATACCCTCGAGAAGTTCCTCACGGTGAAGGACAGAATTGTTTTTAATTACAACTCTTTCAAGATGCTTAAGGGGAAGTGATCCCAGCATAAGGTTATACTTCCAGTTCTTAGAACGGTCACCAGTGCGGAAAGTCAAAATGTTGTCCGCGGTCACCGTTACCGAAAAATATAAGCCCTTTACTGTCAAATGCTATTTTTACTTTAATTTTTCTTAAACACAAAGGGTACAAAGGAAAATCACAAAGGACACAAAGGATTCTTTGTGTATATCCTTAGTACTCGTTGCACAAACTTAGTGCTTAAAAGTTAAACAAAATTTCTTTGCAGAATAAGATATTCTAATGTTTATATTCCGGATCATCTTATACTGAAGGGTATCTTTTTAGAACAGATCTGAGATTAATTCTGAAATATCCTTATCTTTGCCTTTATCTTACTGTATTAAATAATACAATTGCCACCTGAAGAAAAATATTGTGATCCCACCGGGGATCCCTGTATAGCTTTTTACTATAAAACTCCTGTAAGATTGTATTATCTGACCGGATATTTCACTTTTAATTATATATCAAATGAAAAATAAGTATGGAATTATGCTCCTTGCAGGAGTATTTATGTTTCTTTTTGGCGTCTTAGCCAATGCCCAGATTGTCAGGCCTAAAGAAGTTATTAAAAACCAGGGTACCAACAGGGCAAATTCTAAAATCGAACAGGGGGTTGACAGGGGATTTGATAAAATAGAAGAAGGTGTTGGGAATCTGTTTAAAAAGAAGAAGGGACAAAGTGAAGGTGAAGAAGAAGAATCTGTTGAAGAAAGTCCTTCCGAAAATCAGGCCGATGAACCTGAAAATGAAGAGAAGTCACCGGCAACCACAGCTTCAACACAAAAGCTTGAAAGCTTTACACAATACGATTTTGTCCCCGGAGATAAGATCCTTTACTTTGAGGATTTCAGCCAGGATGCAACAGGCGATTTCCCGGCACTCTGGACCTCCAACGGCAGTGGTGAGGTCAAAACAGTAAATATTGCTCCGGGTAAGTGGTTTCATCTGAACGGTGAAGATGCTGTTTACTGCTATTCCAAAAAAATCGGGCTCCCGGATAATTTTATTTTTGAATTTGATATTATTCCCGATCAGGAGTACCAGGATGGTATCAAATTAACTCTCTATGAGGATTATCCTGAAGATCCCAAAGAGATGAATGATGATCTCTATCCCGGCAAAAGCGGCCTTCATATCTGGCTGAAAAAAGAGGGATGGGAAACGACAGGCTACACAAATAATCCTGAAGGTGAATGGATTAACGGACAGGGAGCAAAGAACCCCGTAGCAACCGAACAACTCAATCATGTGATAGTCTGGATTCAAAAGAGAAGAGTAAGGATCTATCACCAGGGAGCAAAGACAGTGGATGTACCAACAAACATCTATGCTCATACAAAGTTCAACCGGTTTCTTTTTTCAGGCTACGACAATCGTTCATGGCCTATGATCACGAATCTGAAGATCACCACAGCTGCTCCTGATACCAGAAGCAAACTCATAACCGAAGGGAAACTGATCACCTATGGTATAACCTTTGATGTAAACAAGGCTGATATCAAGCCTGAATCGTATGGAGCACTGAATGATATTGCATCTGTTCTGAAGGATAATCCGGTTGTAAAAGTAAAAATATCCGGTCATACCGACAGTGACGGAGATGATGCACTTAACCTTGATCTGTCGAAACGCAGGGCAGAATCTGTAAAAAATGAATTGTCTTCAAAATTCGGCATTGATGCAT
>JAKQPD010000072.1 GCA_029564935.1 Bacteroidota bacterium | reverse complement strand
GGGCTCAAAGTTATTTTATTACAAAACATCTTTGCAAACTTTGCGTAATATCTTTGTGAACTTTGCGGTTATCCCTTTGCGAACTTTGCGGTTATCCCTTTGCGAACTTTGCGGTTATCCCTTTGCGAACTTTGCGGTTATCCCTTTGCGAACTTTGCGGTTATTTCTTAACGAACTTTGCGGTTATTCCTTTTCAGGCTCAGACAATTTCAAATTGCCCTCATTTGTGTTGAAATTCTTAATTGTCACACCATCATAATAAAATCCGATTATCTTCCGGTAATCATATCCTTTTGAGGCCATTACCATTGCCCCTTCCTGGCAGAGCCCTGCGCCGTGACCATAACCTCTTCCGTTAAGGATGACAGAGTCACCTTTAACTTTAACCGAGAAGAACGACGACCGTAGTCCAAGATCTGTTCTTATCTGAACAAATGGTATTGAAAAATTTCCTGCCCTGTAATTTACCACACGTACCGGCTGGCTGAAATTCAACTTAGTCTTATCAACCGGCTCGGTTGACATTCCTGATCTTTTTAGATAGTCAATCCAGTCCCTGACAGAAATGGTTTTGCTCCAATGTGAATTAGGTGATGAGATACAATAAGGATCTTTCACTTTTTTCAGGTAAGAGTACCCCCTGAGCCATAGATTTTCTGACGGGATGGTTTCACCTCCGCAGTTTGAATGGAATGCGGCAGTAATTGGAAGGGAGTCAGGTCCAACGATAACCTGACCTGTTGTTTCTATCGTGGAATTTAAGATCATAGTATCATTTGTAGTGCCATTAAAAGCCTGACAATGGACATCATCACAAAGATCAAATCCATCAAGCGAATGCCTTTTCAGATGACCGTACAAGTATGTCCTGGCAATAACTGCCTGGGTTTTATTATACTCCGGGTGCCTGCCCGATCCTCCCTCAGCTTTCACAACCCCGGCAATATAAGATTCCGGATCACACATATTTATTAACAGAATCGTACCCAGATCGGATTTGCATCGAAGTTCGCCGGAATAAAACCTGGTCAACTTTCCGGAATTATCAGGGGACAGGGAAAATGAGCCATCGCCTGTAAGACATTTAATCATTACGGAATCTGAAATTGTCAGGAAGTGATCTTTTGATGATTTGATAACAAGCTTTGCACCACTTCTTACTATAATCCCTTTTTGTCCCTTAACCAGAAGAGCTTCTCCGGACGGGAAGTACTCCAGACGGTATTTCCCTGATGTAACTGAAAAAACAATTGTATCGGAATTATGTGCTGAAAATAATCGCACTTTAACCTGCCCTGATAGTGTTGCAGCCTGAAGAATCAGCAAAAAGGCTGAATAAAATAACTTACTTATCATCTATAATTAAACAGACATTAGATTACCCACTCTTCTTTATGCCTATCAACTCACGCCTCACAACTCACGCCTCACAACTCACACCTCACGCCTCACACCTCACACCTCACACCTCACACCTCACACCTCACAACTCTGTCCTCTCTCCTCTTCTCCTTATCTCCCCCTCTCCTCCTCTCCCCCTCTCCTCATCTCCCCCTCATCCCTTCCCTCCACATCTCATCTCTTCCACCATTGCACCAGCTATCCTGCCCGAAGCTCCTGCCGGTCCAAGCTTTTCCATTAATATTTTATAATCCGAGAGCATTCTTTCCCTTTTCGGTCCACCTTCAATAATAAGTGAAAGTTCCTTGACAAGGTTTTTTCTGTTGAGTTTATATCCCAGTAATTCCTTAACGATTTCGGAGCCGGCAATAAGATTGACAAGTGACACATATTTCACCTTAATAAGTATCAGTGCAATAAGCATTGAAAAAAAATCTCCTTTATAGCAGACCACCTGTGGTATGTTAAAAAGTGCAGTTTCGAGGGTTGATGTACCGGATTTCACAATAGCTGCTTCTGACACTTTAAGCAGTTCGTAGGTTTTATCGTTCACAATTTTTACCGGGGCATTCCCGGTAATTTCAGTATATAATTTTTCAGGTATGTTCCTTACCCCGGCAATGACGAACTGGTACCCGGGAAAGTCGCTTATGATCTTTATTATCTGCGGTAACATGGATCTGATCTCATCTTTCCTGCTGCCCGGGAGTATCGTAATAAGCGGTTTACTGCCGAGCTGAAGAATTTCAATTATTTTGTTCTTCTCCGGCATTGAGGTTATCTTTCTTTCAATCTCATCAACCAGTGGATTCCCTCTGTATTTGACAGGTATGTCATATTTTCTGTAAAATTCAGTTTCAAAAGGGAAGATTATGAACATCCTGTCGACCCATTTCTTCACTTTCACTACCCTCTTTTCGCGCCAGGCCCAAAACTTTGGGGATATATAATAAAACACCTTAATTCCGGACAGCTTTGCAAATTTTGCAATACGCATGTTAAATGCAGGATAATCTATAAGGATAAGCACATCGGGTTTATATTCCTCAACCTGTTTTTTGCAGAGCGAGATATTATGAAGTACCCTCCCGAGGTTTTTAAGAATTACCAGGAATCCCATGAATGCGGTATTCCTGTAATGCATCAGAAGTTTCGCACCGGCAGATTCCATCAGATCACCTCCCCAGCAGACGATTTCGGCATCCTTATCTTCTTCAATAAGTGATTTAATAAGATTAGAGCCGTGAAGATCTCCCGATGCCTCACCTGCCACTATGAAATACCTCATATCAGCAATTTATTACCGAAAACTATCACTGCCCATGCAATAGTAATACCAAGTACTCCCCTGGAAGCACGCAGCATATCAAAATGATTGAAAAGCAAAAATATCAGGACATTGGGAAATACGCAAAGGGTAATGATCTTACTTACAATGTCGGCAGCGATAATTTTACCGATCCACTCTTTTAACGATGGATCTCCCTTTGCAAAAAGGAACATTGTGATGGCGATCAGAAAAGGCAGTAACAAGCCTGATAACAGACCTGTTGAAAGTTTATCGAATTTTCCGGTAAAAGTCATTTCCCCAGTCTTTTCTTAAGAGTGTCCATATAGGGATGTGCCGTCATATCAACAGATACCGGAACCACTGAAACATAATTATTCTTCAGAGCCCATTCGTCGGTATCTTCAGCATCAGGCTCATGGTTATTGTAGAAGCCGGTAAGCCAGTAATAGGTCTTTCCCATCGGATCTTTCCGCTTTTCAAATTCCTCTTTCCAGTTGCCTTTTGATTGTCTGCAGATCATCAGGCCTTTTACTTCTTCTCTTTTAACTGCAGGGATATTTACATTAAGGCATATTCCGGGGGGAAGAGGTTCTGATGCCAGGTTATTCATAACCATCCGGATAAAATCCCTGCATACCGAGAAATCTGCAGCCGGAGAAAAGCTGTTAAGAGAAAATCCCACGGAGGTGATACCGTACAGGCAACCCTCCAGGGCTGCAGCCATTGTACCGGAATACAGTACACTTACCGATGCATTGGCTCCGTGGTTAATTCCTGAGACAACAAAATCAGGTTTCCGTTCCAGCAACTGGTTTACTGCAAGCTTCACGCTGTCAGTCGGTGTTCCGTTACAGGCATATATCCTGTGTTTGTCATTCTCTTCCAGCAGCTTAACCCTCAGGGGAGTTTTAACGGTAAGCGCCTGTGACATTCCCGACTGGCTTTCAAGGGTTGAGACAAGGATAACCTTACCAAATTCCTCCATTACTTCGAGGAGGGTTTTCAAACCCGCAGCATACAGACCATCATCATTTGTCAACAGAATGAGCTTGTCATCTTTTTCGATAACCATATTACAGACTTTGGCTGCAAAGATAAGGAAATCCTTTACTGATGGGTAAATATAATTTACCTGAGTGTAAAAATTAATA
>JAKQPD010000062.1 GCA_029564935.1 Bacteroidota bacterium | reverse complement strand
TCAATTCTACCTACTGCACGCCATAAATCTTTTGTCTGTTCTTCATGACGTATAGTAAATTCTTGTACTTCTCTGATGCGAGATTCATGGTCATCTAATTTTTTCTGCATATCACTAAATATTTGTTCGTGTTGTTGAATTGGATGTGTTGTTGCTGCCATAATATTACTCCTTTAATTGCTAAATCTCATAAATATTTTGTTATACCCACCTTCATATCTAGGTTTTATTTCATTACCAATAATAGTTGCATAAGGTTGCATAGGATGGTAGCAGGTATGCTCAAACCCTATCTGAAAAGCATTATTTTTATAGCCTGCTTCAAAGGTAAAATCCATCTGAAATGGAATATAATTTGTCAGTGATTCCGGTGTGAAATAATTTTCCATCCATCCACCGATATAAAAACCCTTGTAAATAGCATCAGCTTTCAAAGTGGTATAGAGAGCAATATCGTGAAACTGATAAAAATCAGGATTACGGTCATTATAATTGAAAGATGAACCCTGAAGAGCCCCGAATTCAAGAGAAGCCGCTAATGCCAGAATCTGAAAGAATATCATTTGTACCGTTCCTTTATTTCAGCCACTTTTGCTAGCCATTCTTCCTGTGTTGCTTCGCCTCTCTGCCACTTGAAAAACAGAGGATCAGATTCATCACGGTAAGCCTGCCGCTCTGCCAACACCTCTTCTGGTATCGCCATCTGGTCAAGCGCATCAGTCGCCGCCTTTATCCCGCCGTCCATGTGGTTCAGGTTTTGCGCGCTCAAGGCAGGCGGTGCTCCGTTGACCCAGGTTACTTTTGTATAGTTTATAGCCATTTTATCCCTCCTTTAACTCCAAATATTGCTCTCCTTATGGATGATATGGCGTTGCAAGTGAGAAACCAAAACGATACATCCTAAGAAATTCGTTGTAACTGTCGATAAATGCCACATCGGTACCATTCATCGCGGCAAGAGCAGGTGTTCCTCCAGAAAGCGATATACTCCCAGCTGATCCTACCTGCGCCCAACTTGAACCATTCCAGCGATATACTCTAAGGGAATCCTTGACATTGTCGATAAATGCCACATCGGTACTATTGAGTGCTGCAAGTGCAGGGTAGCCTATTCCTGATATCGTTAATCCAGAACCGACTTGTGCCCAACTTGAACCATTCCAGCGATATACTATAAGGGATTCATTGTAACCGTCGATAAATGCCACATCGGTACTATTGAGTGCGGTAAGTGCAGGGTAGCCTGCTC
>JAKQPD010000020.1 GCA_029564935.1 Bacteroidota bacterium | reverse complement strand
GAAGGTATAATTTTGATAAAAAAAGAGGGAGACCGAAATCTCCCTCCAAAAGACAAACAGGTTTGGACCCTGTTTCATCATCTGCCGATAACTCCGGAAATCTTTTGGAAGGATTTCCAGTTGGACAGTTAAGAGCAAAATAACATCACGTGAGTGAACCTTTTAATACGGGATTTTAGCGATCCCGTTTTTTATCTGTGCGCGTTAGCACAAAGTTAGAGGAGTTGTGATCTCCAAACAAGACAAGATATTTAAGTTTATTAACATTATTAGGGGTAGTTATTAACGGGCATTATCTTATTAAATATCAACATAATACATTGTATATTAGCTACATAGAATCTTAAAATCATGGAAACTTAATTTGTAATAATTTAAGTCACATGCAAATTTAGTTCATTATCAGCACTTTAATAATACTGTAATTATCTACTTGTTAACAAGTTATGATCAATACTTGTTAATAAAATATCTATATATCCGGTATCGGATTCGGTACACCTCCGTGTGGCATAGGGAAATCTAACCAGCACTCAGTGTCTTAAATTAATCAAATTGCCCCTCTCCTTTATTGGGCAGGGGCTTTTTTATTGCCCCTGCTAACGATTTTTAACGTGTTGTTATCCTTTATTTCCTTTGACTGGTATTCCCCTCTGGCTAAAGCCATGATTAGGATGTATTTATTACAGAAAGCGGTAAAGAGACATCAGAGGTTATTGGTTGGTTGACTAATACACTAATTAATTGATTTTTAACAACAAGATAAAACTTCCATAGAGTACCATATCTTTGAAACGAACATCAAGAAAGTATTTAAGAAACGTGATAATGGAGCAGATGTTCGCTCTTTCCGGCCTCAGAATCCCGACCAGCATGGGACCAGGCGTATGGTTCAACATAATTGGTCTTACAGGTTCCTCTGAATGAGTAAATCATCGTTACCTGCTGTGATCATTTACATGCATTAAACCCTTCAGTAATTCACAGATTTATTTGGTAAAAAAACAGCCCCAACAGGTGATTTCAATACCTGACAGTAAGTTATTGTTGTCCCAGGTTCATTTAAATACAATTTCCCGACTGTTCTTGTCAGATACCACAAATTATTTATCGAGGAATATTAACTTCGTTATAAATTACGATATGGTGGTTTGGGCTGCACTTCTTTTTGTATGCTAACTATTTAATCCAATTCATTCCAAAAATAAAATTGACTTTAGCTTTTTGCAGATGTAACTTTGATTGCAGAAGATGGGAAATCGAAATGTACTTTTCTCTAAAAGTTTTGATATGAATAATCATTATCCTTAATATGAACATTTATTTCAAAAAATGAATTCATTATAACCATAAAAAAGTATAACAAAATGAAAAGTATATTATGTAATTTTCGAAATTTCTTTTTAAACCAATATTTGACTGGTGAAAAGAATCATCATAGCTATGATAAAATATTTTTCTTTTTTATCTTGTTCTTTATATCAGGATGTTGTACAACATTAAGAATTCCTGTTCCACTGCCGATACAGGCTGATGTCATACTTGGAGATTATATCAAGAATTCTATTTTAAATGATCCAATGACTTATCCACTATTGGATAGGTCGACTAATCAAGGGATATATGACTATATAAGCGATTTGACTGATACAATCTTCAAATCTGGACTTATAAATAATAAAGATAAGTTTAATTGGGAGGTAAGAATAATAAAGAAAGATTCACAAATTAATGCTTTTGCCACTCCCGGTGGCTATTTATTTATTTATACAGGATTATTAAAATTCATAAAATCAGAGGATGAGTTTATAGGTGTATTAGGACACGAAATGGCACATTCAGATTTACGTCATATTACTAAAAGACTAATAAAAATATTAGGGATAGAAATTCTATCAAAAATAATCAGGGGAGAAGCATCTCCAAGCGATATTGAACAAGTTGCTAAAACTTTGATTGTTTTAAAATTTAGCCGTTGTTATGAAAAGGAATCTGATAATTATTCAG
Organism: Bacteroidota bacterium; assembly: GCA_029564935.1. Classification (GTDB taxonomy): domain Bacteria; phylum Bacteroidota; class Bacteroidia; order Bacteroidales; family VadinHA17; genus LD21. The sequence goes on along the minus strand of JAKQPD010000020.1, from coordinate 16,633 downwards.
TTAGGTATTTGTGTAACAGAAGCTATAACGCTGCCGGTGCAGCAAGTTTATTTGAAAGGATGTTGGATTTTCCTGCTCCACCCGAGTTTTTAAGTTCACATCCCAGTAATAGTAATCGAATTAGAGATATTAATAGGGTTAAAAGTGAATTAGGCTGTGCTGGCGTAGAAACTTATGCGACAAGGTATCAAGCAAAAATAGCGCTTTTACCATAAACAAAATTTGATTGGAGGTAAGATTGGGAATCTAATTATTTGTTAATGTCAAAAAACGGTGCCCTGTGAAATCAGTTTCGGAAGCTTTTTTATTGTACATACCTAACCTATATTAAAATAAATTTGACTTTGGCTTTTTGCTAGTGTAACTTTGATTTGCAATAACCAAGATTGATATCTACAGACAAACTAAAAAAGGAGGAATTATGATTACATGTATACCTAACCTTCACTTATCGACCCAAAGTAAAGCGACAGGTTCTGCAACTGTTGCTATTGTAAGTCGCGCTGATATTTCTCACACTGGGATATTTAAAATTGAAGTCAACGTGATATTTGATCCGGTCTCAGGGGGCTATCCAACAGGAACAATCAAAATCGCTGTTGATCTATCTGACTCCCTAAAGGCAATCTTTACTTCAACTACAGTTGAGCTTATTAACTCATTCGGGAAACACAATCCAACTACCATTTTCACGGGAAGATGTAAAGTTCCACGGGAAAATATACGTGAACCTAATGGTTATAAGTATTGGGTTATTATTGCTGACAACAATAATGAAAAGGAGACCGGAACTCCGGACATAGTTGGATTTGTGGTTACCGATAGAACTGGTAATCGAATCGCCTATGGAATGGGGCCAGTCAAAAATGGTGATTTAACAGTTGATCCTGCATAATAGCCCTAATCGTAATGAATTCTGACTTTTCATACCTAAGGGTAGTGTAGTATTACTTAGGGGGAGATAAATCATTGTCAATCTTCGTTCTAAGTGATTTTGTCCTTGTCATATAGGCGATACTGATTCCACACTATCTGGCGTTATGGTATCACAAAAATAATCAACTGACTTTATACGTCATTTAGACCAATTTCGAATTTCCTGAACTCCGAATTGCAAAGTACAAGATGTGCACCATTTTTTAAAATCGCCAAGCCCGTAAAATCATCTATGTGGGCTTTCTTACTCTATTAATCTGACCTTACTTGACTTTGATTTCAGGATAGCGTAGTTTTACTTATGTATTTCATTAAACTAATGACTATCTGGTCATCCGAAATAAAGGAGATTAAGATGTTAGATGAATCTCTCAATGGTCAAAAGGTTTAACATATATTGGTAATTCAGCTTTTTTCTATAATAAGATAGCAAACGTTTTTATTCCAAATAGTGTTTATTATATCAGGGAGCAAGCTATTCTAATTAATGGTAGCAGGGTAAGTTCTATAACATTACCCGTACCTGTAATTAAAGAGGATTTCACTTTTTTGGAATGGCGAGATGGGAAAGGTGCTGAAGTTACTGAAATAAGAAATTTTTGGACTTATTACGAGGTACAGCTCTCACCAATCATAAAAACATTTATTGTAAAGTTTAATGACTGGGATTGGACACTTCTTAAAAACGAAATTGTAGTGCATGGAAATCCATCTGAGCATCCTGATGATCCACTTCGTACAAGATATAGTTTCATTAGTTGGAATAATGATTTCAGATACATAACAGACAATTTAACTATTACTGCACAATACAATAAAAACAACACTGAGCTAAATGATGAAGCTGATATTCTTTCTTACAGTCTCGGGATCTCACCAAAGATATTGGAAGCAGTAATTGATAAGGATACTTATACTGTAGATATTGAAGTTGAGAATGGCACCGATCTCACTAACCTGTTTGCTTCATTTACACTTTCACAAGGGGCTACTGCAAAAGTAAACGGTTTAATGCAGAAAAGTGAAATTACCTCCAATGATTTTTCCCGTCCCGTAACATATACAATAACTTCATGTGGTGGAACAACCATCAAGGATTATGTTGTAACAGTAGTCATTGCAGCAAATACAGAAACAGACATCCTTTCATATGGTTTTGGTATGCCACCCCAGTCAGGTGAAACATTAATCAATCATAAAACACATAACATAGATATTAAAGTAATACAGGGCACTGATATTTCAAATCTTGTTGGTTCTTTCACTCTTTCTGAGGGAGCTCACGCTAAAGTAAATGGAACGTTGCCGCAAAGTGGAATTACGTCAAATGATTTCACAAATCCGGTAAGATATACTGTTATTGCAGAGGATGGCACCGCGACCCAGGATTGGATGGTTACTGTCAATTTTGGATCTATTGTAGGAATAAATACATATTTTGATCAAGACCATATAAGGATATATCCTAATCCTTTTACTGATTTTACAACCATTGAGTTCATGAATCCCGGGAATGTGGAATGTAGGTTAACTCTATATGATATCTCAGGTGCAGTCCTACTGGAAAAGGGAAACATAACTGTTGAAAAAATAGAATTGAAAAGAGGGAATCTTATTCCCGGAGTACATATTTTGGAACTAAGAGGAAAAGATATCATCCGATCCATCATTATTGTTGAATAAGAGTAAGCTGTCGGTCTGATGAATATGGTCTGAGAATTTAAAACCGGGTACGTTTCGGGAAGAATTTTAAGGTTTCATCTTCGAACTTTGGTAGTATTGATCCCATTAGATAAGACATTCGCCCCCTGGGATTGATAACTGTAGGAATAATGTCATACTATTTGATGAATTTCCTGTAGGAAATTAACACTTTTATCTTTTTCCCCTTTTTTTCTTCGAAAATCAGGGCAGGCTTTTGTCTTTTATCTTTTATCTTTCTATATTTGATACTGTGTTTCCGAAAGTGCTAATAAACTAATAATTATGTTGATAAGAACCTTTGCCAGTGCTGTTAACGGTATTGATGCAGTTACCGTTACAATCGAAGTAAATGTATCGCGTGGTATCAGGTTTTTCCTTGTGGGTCTTCCCGATGTGGCAGTGAAGGAGAGTCAGCAAAGGATAGAATCAGCTATCCGCTCCCTCGGCTTTCACTGGCCCGGGAAACAGGTTGTGATAAATATGGCGCCGGCAGATATCCGCAAGGAGGGTTCTTCCTATGACCTCCCCCTTGCAATGGGTATTCTGGCAGCAGATGATAAGGTGAACGGTCAGGAACTTGAATCGTACATACTTATAGGAGAACTTTCACTTGACGGATCTTTACAGCCAGTCAAAGGGGTATTGCCCATAGCATTGAGAGCAAGGGAAGAGAGATATAAGGGGATTATTGTACCTGACAGGAATTCTCGTGAAGCTGCCGTGGTTGAGGGTCTGAATGTATATGGGATGAAAAACCTCGGGGATGTGGTAAATTTCTTTAACGGCACCGGGAAATTTGAACCGGTCAAAGTCGACCTAAAAGAGATATTCAATGGCGAAGCAAACAAATATGATGTCGACTTTTCTGATGTCAGGGGTCAGGAGAATGTCAAGCGGGCACTTGAAGTTGCAGCTGCCGGCCACCATAATCTGATTATGATCGGTCCTCCGGGATCAGGAAAGACGATGCTGGCAAAAAGAATATCGACAATTATGCCTCCACTCACAATCGAAGAAGCGCTTGAGACTACGAAAATCCATTCTGTAGCCGGTAAGATCGATGACCATACGGCATTGATGACCAGGCGGCCATTCAGAAGTCCCCATCATACAATTTCTGACATCGCCCTCGTCGGTGGGGGTACTTTCCCGCAACCCGGTGAAATTTCCCTCGGTCATAACGGGGTACTTTTCCTCGATGAGCTGCCCGAATTCAAACGAAGTGTACTTGAGGTGATGAGGCAGCCGCTTGAGGACAGGATAATAACAATATCGAGAGCGAAATCAACCTGTGATTATCCGGCAAGTTTTATGCTGGTGGCTTCAATGAATCCATGCCCCTGCGGATATCATAACCATCCTGAAAAGGAATGCCTGTGCTCTGCAGGAATGGTACAGAAATACCTGAACAGGATTTCAGGACCATTGCTTGACAGAATAGATATCCATATTGAAGTGACGCCGGTAAAATATGACAAGCTTTCCGATGCAGGAAATATTGAAAGATCGGAATCTGTCAGGGAAAGGGTTGTCAGGGCCAGAGCCATACAGGCTGAACGGTTTAGATCGTTCAGGGGTATTTATTCAAATGCACAGATGACTTCACAGATGCAAAGAAAATTCTGTCACCTCGATGATGCATCCGGCAGATTGCTTAAAACTGCAATGGAAGTGAGAGGTCTTTCCGCGAGAGCTTTTGACAGGATCCTGAAGGTCGCAAGAACAATCGCCGACCTCGATGAATCAGAAAACATAAAGGCAGAACATCTGTCCGAGGCGATAAACTACCGCAACCTTGACCGGGAAGGATGGGCTGGCTGAGCTCGACTTCGCTCGCTCTGCCAGGTTGTGTTCGCTCTGCCAGGTTGTGTTCGCTCTGCCAGGTTGTGTTCGCTCTGCCAGGTTGTGCTCGCTCTGCCAGGCTGAGCGAAGTCGAAGCCTGGCCGGCTTTACGGTAATAAATTAGTATAAAACTGACTAAACCTGAACTAAGACAATGAAAACTCTTTATGTATATATTCTTGAGTGCTCAGATAACTCATTCTATGTTGGAGTAACGAATAATGTTGGCAGAAGGTTTATCGAACATCAGTCTGGTGTTCATGAGACTTCCTATACATTTGGTCGCAGACCTTTAAAACTTGTTTATTGTAAGGAGTTCTTAGGTCCGATTAATGCCATAAAGTATGAAAAACAATTGAAAGGCTGGTCAAGAGCAAAAAAAATGGCACTCATAAATAATGACTTCAAATCATTACATGAATTGGCAGAATGTAAGAATGAAACCAGTCATAAACTTTTTTCCGGGTCAGGCTGAGCGAATTTCATTCCGGGTCAGGCTGAGCGAATTTCATTCCGGGTCAGGCTGAGCGAATTTCATTCCGGGTCAGGCTGAGCGAATTTCATTCCGGGTCAGGCTGAGCGAATTTCATTCCGGGTCAGGCTGAGCGAAGCCGAAGCCTGACTCGGAATGGATCTTATCCAATATTGATTGTATCCCCTTCCGTTGGTTTTTAAGTTCAGTTACCAGGGATTTGTTTTTCATTGATTTAGAAACAAACCTCAGTCTGCTTAACCGTTCGCGGAAAACTTCCTGATAAAAGAGAACAAGATAACCCGAAAGAGGAACTGCAAGAGCTATCAGCAGACCTTTCCAGCCGGCAAAAATTAGAAGCAGGATAAGGATTATGAGGAAGTATAACAGGTATAAAACTGTTCCTGTTGCTACATAAAACCCGGTAGTGAACCTGCTGTCCTTAATGAATTTTTTAGTAAGTGCTGCGGATACAATATATGGGATCAGGTTTGCAATGTAACCGGCGATAAAGACAGGCCACCCTAAAAAGACAGCCAGATATCTCAACCATCCATAGTCAGGCTTCCATGCAATATTTTTGTCCTGTATCCCTGCGTTGCTCAGTTCGCCGGTATATTCTCTGACCTTCTGTTCAAGGGAGTTCCGTTCATCCTCCGATGTTTTTGTAAGCAGATTGATCTTATCAGCAAGCCGTTTTTCAGCTTTTCTCCTGTCGTCAGTATCAAACCTCCAGCGGAAAAAGGGATGAATTAAATTATTCCTTTCCATCTTCAGGAGTTCTTCGGCAAGCCAGTCGTTCTTCGGATCTTCTACAATGATTACTTCTTCCAGCAAACCTTCAGTGCATTTATCATTGAAACGCAACAGGGCTTTTGCCGGATGTTCCTTATAAAGGTCTGTTAATTCCTTTATGCTGAAGGCATCATGGAAATTTATCATTACCTCTTTGCGGAACTGAGAAGGGTAGGTATAATTAATGCCGACCGGAACGATATGTACATCAAGTCTGTATTTCTCCCAGGCGCCAAAAGCCAGTCTGGCTGTACCTTTTCTTAACTTGTGAAGGCGCTTTTCCTGAATGCAGATCCCTTCCGAGAACATTATAAAATTCCCGTTCTTTTTGAGAACATCATAAATTGCTGTGAATGCTTCGAGATTCTTATGAACATTCTCAAAACCCTCTTCGAGCCTGTAAACGGGTGTAACATATAGTTCCCTCAGAAAGAAACGCGCTAGCGGTGTCCGGAACATATCAGCACGCATGGTAAAATTTATCGGTTGAGGCAGATAAGATCCTACAAGGATCCCGTCCATGAAAGAATTCTGGTGATTGCCTACAAACAGAAGCGGCTTTTCGAGGGGTACTTTCTTCAGATTGGAATAAAAGATACGTCTGAAATACACCCGGAAAACAAAGGGGGGGACGATAAAAAGAAGAAACCTGTAAAACATGATTTTCTGCTGAATTCTGACTGCGAAGGTAGAAATTTAAATTGTTTATCACATAGGTATTAGCTTAGTTTCACGATTTCCTGTTAGTCAGGGAATCCTGTTAATAACTACTGATTTGTGAAATCGGTGGCTTTTTGTACTTTTACACCGTCACTATTCCCGCTTATATTATGGATCTTATCAGCCGTATGCGCAACAAAATGCAGAGGGAGAACCTCCTCTTTGTTTACAGAGGCCTTGTTACAACAGGTAATTCGGTTCCTCTCCTGATGCTTATCGAGAAGGAGATGGAAAATGCTGAATATGGCCTGATTGGGCGGAAGAGGCTTTTTATGTTCGTTGTCGAAAGCCTTCAGAATGTATCAAAGCACGGTGATCAGGATGAATTAACGAATATGTCTTTGGTGGCTTATTCAAAGGCGAACGGGGGATACACTGTTACAACAGGGAATGTCATCTCATCCGATCAGGTTATAGATCTGAGAAGAAGACTGGAGGAGATAAACAGGCTTAATCCTGATGAGATACGGAGTGTTTACCGTCAGATGCTTGGCAACTCAGCGCTGAGCAGTAAAGGAGGTGCCGGGCTGGGACTGATCGAGATGGCAAAAAAGACCGGGAATAAGCTCGATTATGATTTCCTGGAGCTGAATAAGAAAAGCTCTTATTTCATTCTCAGCAAAACAGTCGATACCGAAGGGATTGGGATACATGATAAAGAAAATGACAAACCTTTCAGCGGGGGAAAAATATCGGTGCTTGAAAGAATGCTGGCAAAACATAGTATTTACCTTATCTGGTCAGGACATTTAAGTCCGGATGTAGGTAAGGAGGTCATTGCCTTCACAGAAAAAAAGCTTTCCGAGCAGGATATAGAACAATCATTGAGAAAGAGAGTCTTTGCAATACTTGTCGAAATGATAGAAAATGTTGCAAAATACAGTCCCGGACGTGAAGATGAGGAGAAGTACGGCATGCCGGTTGCAATGCTCAGATATAAGTATGGAAGGTATTACATTTCGACAGGTAATCTGATCCGGAACTCAAAAACAGACCTGTTGAAAGGGAAAATGGATATAATAAACAGTCTGGATAGCGGTGAACTCAGGGAACATTTCAGAAAATCCCTGTCAGTACAGACCGATGAAGTTGAGAGTACGGGGAATATGGGATTGATCGATATGGCATGGAAATCCGGGAACAAGCTTCATTACCAGCTGCGCCCGGTAAATGATACCTATTCTTATTTTACTATCACCACAAGGGTCGATAGTCAGGTACTTTAGAAGCTGTGTGAAAAGCCTGCTTTTATCGTTTTACCCCTAAATCCCTCACTTTGCTTCGCCGAAGCGGCTACGCGAAGGCGAAGAGGGGGACTTATTGAACTACTGATACTTACAAAGCCCTCTAGGGCATAGCCGTCAACTTAACGGAGTCTTGTGGATAAAAGTTTCCCCTCCTTTTTTTAAGGAGGGGTGGCCAGACCACAAGATCATCCAATAGGCAGAAATATAGATGTTCTGGCCGGGGTGGTTTATTTTGTTCGGAGAAATTAGTTCAAGTTTGCTAATTCTGTTTTAACCACCCCGGCCGGGAAAAGGACAATTGTAAACATATAAGGATTTGCAATCCCGTCCACCCCTCCTTTGAAAGGAGGGGAAACTTAACTAGCTATAAATCAGTTATTTACAGCAGTTTTCGTTATTAAAATATTTCTTAAGTTGACGACTATTCCCTGGGGGGATGGGGGGTAAATCAGTATTTTGAGACAGCCTCTTTAATCGAGTGTTTTGAGTATCAGATTATTACCGTCCCACTCGGCATAGCTGCTGTGGTTTATCCAATCGCCCAGGAAACATATTTCAGAATCTTCATTCAGCTTCCATGTCATTGCCAGATGGCGGTGTCCGAAGATGAAGTAATCGATTTTCTCCTTTGAAGTTAATGAACTTGCATATCTTATAAGATCTTCATTTTCTTCTCCCAGGAATTCAAGCCTGATGCCCTTCCCGAGCCTTGAGCTCAGTGACCACCGATGACCTATTCCGACTCCTATTGAAGGATGAAGTGACGAATATAAGATCCTCAGGGGCTTGTTCCGGAATATCTTCAGGAGGACTTTGTACGGAAGGCTTCCTGATCCGAGCCCTTCGCCATGTGCAATATGGAATTTCCTGTTGTTGAATGAGGTTGTCAGGGGTGAGGTATGGATTATCATTCCGCATTCCCCGGACAGGTAATCCTTAATCCACATATCATGATTGCCTGTAAAGAAATGAACCGGGATACCCTTGTCGGTCAGTTCCGATATTGTACCCAGGAACCGTGTGAATCCACGGGGTACAACGAGCTTATATTCCCACCAGAAGTCGAAGATATCGCCCACAAGAAATATTTCATCAGCATCTCCGGATATTTTTTTCAGCCAGCCTGTAACTTTCTTTTCTCTCTCGATCGGTGGAGTTCCTGTCTTAAGGCCGAGATGGAAATCGGAAGCGAAATATATTTTTCCTGATCCCTTCAATTTGAGAGCTTAATTGTTGAATAACTGTGAAAGCTTTATCTGAAGCGTCCTTCCGTGAAGATTTGTGGCAATTATGTTCCCTTCAGGGTCGTAAAGATAATTTGCAGGAAGGGATTTTACGTTATATAGTCTTGCATTTACCGGGTTCGCCGGATCATCCTCACGGGTGCTTAACCACGGAAGTTCGTCAAACCTTACCGCAGCCTTCCAGGCCTCTTCGTCAGCATCAAGATTTATCTGGTAAATTTCAAATCCTTTTCTGTTATAATTCCTGTAGAATTCCTTGAGCTGAAGATTTTCGGTAACAGATTCTCTCGATTCCACCGACCAGAAGGTGAGAAGAACATATTTTCCTTTCAGTGAGGAAAGTTTTATTCTTCTTCCGTTAATATCTTTCAGGTCGGGATCAAGCTTTGTCTCGGGAAGCGTTGACGACAGTTGTTCGAGCTGCCGGGAATAGAACTGGTTCATCTCTTTCGAGAAATTACTGAGAAGGGCCTTCGTATGTTTTGAGTTGGGATAATATTTTGTAAGTGTGTCCGATACGATCTTCATATACTGAAGGTCGCGGTTTTCGAATAATACGTATGTCTGATCGTCGATCTTCTGATAAACAGCCTTGATGGCCGAGAGTGATTTCATATTGTTCAGGATGAACTCAATATTGAATTTCCTCTGATCCCTTACCAGCCTGACATATTCATCTTCAATAGCTTTTCTTTGTGTTTCGGCATCGGATTCATTTCCGGCTTTACCATACAGATCACTTATCGAATCGAGTTTTGCTTTGGTTTCCAGCAACTTCAGGTCCAGTATCCTTACCTGTCCGGATCCTTCAGATCCTGTTACGTCATACTTCTCCGCCAGTCTTTCGCTGTCGAACCTGAGGTTTATCTTTTCTCCCGGCGCAGCGAGAAGGGTTACAAAATCACCGGTTGAATAACCCAGCTGGTAAAAATCCGGTTCTTCAGCTTTTATCCTGAAGCGGAATGAGCCATTATTCCTTATCTGTGCTGAATCGACCGGAATAATCTCATCGACATTCACCCTGCTTATATAGATCATCTTCTTGTCCGATGGTTTCAATGTTCCGGTGACAAGAAAAGAGTTCCTGTTCGTACATGAGGCCATAATAAGTACCGTGACTAACAGTATAAGGTATTTCTTCATATTTATAATGATTTCTTTTATAATGATTTATATGTATTTTTATTTGTTCAGGACTTCATCCAGTTTCCTCAGAAGGTTTTCTCCCCTGAGGTCAGATGCGATGATTTTGCCCTCTTCATCAAGAAGGAAATTTGCAGGGATCTGGCTCAGGCTGAAAAGTTCAACAACAGATGAATTCCAGTATTTCAGGTCGCTCACGTGGATCCATCTTTCAAGTTTATCCTCTTTTATACCGTTAATCCAGGCTTCCCTTGTCCTGTCGAGTGATACCTGGTAGATTACAAATCCTTTATCGTGGTAAAGATCATAGGCTTTCACCAGGTTGGGATTTTCAATTCTGCAGGGGTTGCACCATGCGGCCCAGAAGTCGAGCAGAACGACCTTCCCTATGGTCGAGGAAAGCTTAATAGTATCGCCTTCTGGTCCGGGAAGTGCAATATCCGGCACTCCGGCACCGGGTCTGAATTCCGATTCGATGATGTTCTGAGCAGTAACATCCGCCACCAGGTTTTTAACCTGTTCATGGAGTGTTTTTACCGGCTCATATTCAGGATATAACCTGAAAAGTGCCGAATCGACACGGATAAAATATCTGAGATCGCTGTGAGGGTTAAGAATATATTCACCCGGAGCCACCTGCTGGTATAATGCCGTAAGGGAAACAAGAGAAGTAAGGTTGGCGTCAATATATTTTTTTGTGTAGGAATTCATCTCACCAATATATGATCTGGCAATACTGTCGAGCTGTTCCATAACAGCCGGCTGTTCAGGAGTACCCTCACTTTTCAGGTAAATCTCCCTTAGTCCTGAAAGCTTGTTAATAGTTTTCTGAAGCTCTCTGTTATATTCTGCCATCAGTTCAGTACCGGGTGAACCGGAGATCGAGACAGGGAAATTGAGGGAATCGGAATGAGCAGTGACTTCAATTTTCTGACCCGGTTCAAGCAGCATGGTCAGGAAATTGCTGTCATCGGTCTTCAGCAGGTAAAATGCCGGTGATTCAACCTTTAAATTAAAAGCGAATGATCCGTCGCCGGAAACAACAGCCGAATCGATAGTTATCAGTCTGGAAGCCTGTAGTTCATCAAGAAAAATATATTCTCCGTTATTTGGGTTTGTGAGTTTGCCGATTATGTCAATATTGTTATTTTTGCAACCGGTAAAGGTCATCAGAGCAATAAAAAGCATTAATAAATTCCTGATCATTGGACAATGCATTAATTGATAGCTTTTTAAATTTTTGAATTGCAAAGTTATTCTTTTTTTTATGCTGATGGCCGATGGGGGCTGGGATAATTTCGCCACAATGTCTGAACGGGGGTTGAAATGTTAAATTTTTTTTTTAAATTAAAGAACTTTTTCGCATCAAACAAAACAGGGACAATATGAGTTATATCAAGTTTGAAAAAAGTCAGATCGTAAATCTTGAATACTCGCTGACGCGGGAAATTTTAAGGACCAACAGGGCAGGCTCATATACTTCAACAACGATTGTTGAATGCAACACACGAAAATATCACGGATTACTCATTTGTCCGGTCGATACGCTTGGTGGCGGCAGATATCTCCTCCTTTCTGGTCTCGATGTGACTGTGGTGAATAATGACAGAAGCTTCAACATTGGCATTAGAAAGTATAAAGGCGATTATTTCAATCCCAGGGGACATAAGTATATAGAAGAACTGGAGACGGAGATCATTCCTACAAGAACATACAGGGTAGGGAATGTTTTGCTGAAGATGGAAAGACTTTTTGTACATGATGAGGAGCAGTTGCTTATACGATATACTATCCTTGATGCAACGGAACCGATGAAGTTACAGATCCGTCCTTTTCTTGCCTTCAGAAGTATTCATGAACTGACACACGCCAACCTTGCTGCCAATACCAGAATCGATAAAATTAAGAATGGCATCAGATCAAAATTATATGAAGGATTTCCTTTCCTGAACCTTCAATTTTCAAGGAAGGCTGATTTCGTACATGTCCCTGACTGGTATCTGGGGGTGGAATATATTGAAGAGCAGAAGAGAGGATATGATTATTCTGAAGATCTTTTTACGCCGGGTTTTTTTGAGCTTGATGCTGTCAAAGGAAATAGCATTGTATTTTCCGCTTCTACAAAAGAAGAGGATCCTTCAGGATTCGAAAAGAAGTTTTCCGACACTGTAGCAGGAAAGATCCCCCGCAACAGTTATCTTAACTGTCTCAGGAATGCTGCCCAGCAGTTTGTTGAAAAAAGGGGGGATGATACGCTTATAATAGCCGGTTATCCCTGGTTTGGTTCCTGGGGAAGGGATACGTTTATTTCCCTTCCGGGGCTGGCCCTGGCAAGGCACAGGGTAAAGCTTTATGAAGCTGTATTTGATACCCAGGTCAGAAGGATGAAAGACGGATTGTTCCCCAATCTGGGAACAGGCGGTAACTATGCTTTCAATTCGATTGACGCTCCCCTGTGGTTCTTCTGGGCTCTTCAGCAGTACGTACTGCACGGAGGCCAGGATTGCTGTAATAAATATAGTGAAGCAGCAAAATCGGTACTGTATGCTTATAAGAACGGAACAGCATATAATATCCATATGAGGGATGACGGGCTGATCTATGCTGATGCTCCGGGTAAAGCCCTTACCTGGATGGATGCAGTTGTTTACGGTGTTCCGGTCACTCCCCGTAACGGATATGCTGTTGAAATAAATGCACTGTGGTATAATGCTGTATGTTTTGCCCTTGAAATGGCCAAAGTAGTGGGAGATAAACAATTCATAAAGGATTTTGGGTATCTGCCCGGGCTGATAAAAAGATCTTTCATAGATTTGTTCTGGGATGAAAAAGCAGGTTATCTTGCCGATTATGTCAATGACCAGGAAGGCAGGAATATGTTCGTAAGACCCAATATGGTCATTGCAGTATCGCTTCCATACAGCATGCTTGAGAAGGATCAGATGAAAAGGATACTGGATATTGCTGATAAGGAACTTGTAACGCCGAGAGGGCTGAGGACCCTGTCGCCGGGTAACCGGTTCTACAAGGGTATTTATTCCGGTAATCAGGAAGAGCGGGATAAAGCATATCATCAGGGAACAGTCTGGCCCTGGCTCTTCGGCCCGTTCTGTGAAGGATGGCTCAAAGTATATGGCAGGCAGGGGGTCAGCAAAATAAAGAAGCTCATTTACGGACTTGAAGATGTTATGAGTGAGGCAGGGATCACGACACTTTCGGAAATACATGACGGTGATCCGCCTCATGCACCCCGCGGATCTATATCCCAGGCCTGGAGCGTGGGGGAAGTCCTCAGAATAATTGACCTGCTTGAAGAATATTCGGACAAAAAATAAGTAGGATATGCGTGTGTTAATGTTTGGGTGGGAATTTCCGCCGCACATTTCCGGCGGTTTGGGTACCGCAAGCTACGGTCTTACAAAAGGTATGGCAGCCATGGACGATATGGAGGTCATCTTTGTAATACCAAAAGCATGGGGAGATGAAGATCAGTCTATGATCAGGCTTATCGGCGCCAATAAAGTACCGGTTGCCTACAAAAAGATCTTTTATCAGGGATCAAGAAAATCAATTGACCAGATTGAGGTCTCTTCAAAGATAGTCCCGTATACAGACCCTGACGAGTTCTGGAAACTTGTCAGCACAGAAGTATCCGGACCAAGAGTAATTGTCCAGACAAACAATAAAGGTATGGTTGATTTTTCCGGCAGATATGACTCAAACCTGCTCGAGGAAATCTACAAATACTCAGTTGTTGCATCAATAATTGCCGAGGAAAATGAATTTGATATAATACATGCTCATGACTGGCTGACCTATCCGGCCGGCATTGCAGCAATGGAGGTGTCGGGAAAACCTCTTATTATACATGTTCATGCCACTGATTTCGACAGAAGCGGAGGAAGCGTCAATCCCGATGTATATAATATCGAGAAGAGGGGAATGGATGCTGCCACAAAGATCATTACAGTCAGCAATCTTACAAGGGATATTGTCATCAACAAATATAATATTCATCCCGATAAAGTAGAGACTGTTTATAATGCGGTTGAGCCGGTCAGTTTTTCAAATGATATTATCGTAAACAAGGGATTTGACGAAAAGGTCGTTACATTCCTTGGCCGTATAACCCTTCAGAAGGGACCGGAATACTTTATCGAAGCAGCCTATAAGGTATTGAAGGCGATGAGCAATGTCAGGTTCGTCATGGCCGGGTCAGGCGATATGATGGAGAGAATGATGCGAAGGGCAGCCTCACTTAAGATCACCGACAGATTCCATTTTACCGGATTCCTGAAAGGCAGGGATGTATTTACTATGCTTGCAATGAGCGATGTTTATATAATGCCGTCGGTTTCCGAACCTTTCGGCATTTCACCACTCGAAGCAATGCAGTCAAACGTCCCGGTGATCATCAGCAAACAGTCGGGAGTAGCCGAAATACTGACCCATGCAGTGAAAACCGATTTCTGGGATATAGATGCCATGGCAGACGCTATCTATGGAATTCTGAACTATCCGGCCCTTGCCAGCATGTTCACAAGGAACGGCAAGGAAGAAGTTATCAGACTTAAATGGGATAATTCGGCAAGACATGTCAGAGATATTTATGAAAGAGTTATTTGGAAAAAATAAGAGTTAAAATATGAGTGCAGCAGGAACAAAAGCAATTTGCTTTTATTTTCAGGTTCATCAGCCGTTCAGGCTGAAACGCTACAGGTTTTTTGATCTGGGGCATGATCATTATTATTATGACGATTTCTCAAATGAATCAATATTGAGAAAAGTTGCGGATAAATGCTACCTTCCCGCAAATAAGATCATCCTGGAACTTATAAAGAAACACAAGGGGAAATTTAAAGTGACCTTTTCACTCACAGGTATAGTCATCAACCAGTTCAGATTATATGCTCCCGAAGTGCTTGAATCTTTCAGAGAACTGGCTGATACAGGTATGGTTGAGTTCCTTTCCGAAACGGATTCCCATTCCCTGTCATCCCTGAAAAGCAAGATCCACTTTGAACAGCAGGTTGAACTTCACAGGGAAATGATGAAGACATACCTTGGTGTGGAAACGACTTCTTTCCGGAATACCGAACTTATTTATTCTGATCAGATCGGATCATGGGTGGCTGATATGGGATTCAAATCGATGCTCACCGAAGGGGCAAAACATATACTGGGATGGAAAAGTCCAAATTTCCTGTACTGCAATGCTATAAATCCAAGGCTGAAGGTACTGCTCAGAAATTTTGTAATGAGCGATGATATTGCTTTCAGGTTCTCGAACAGATCCTGGAGCGCATGGCCTCTTACAGCAGAAAAATATGCATCGTGGATAAATAAGCTGGCCCCTAAAAGTGACCTTTTGAATATATTTCTTGATTATGAAACGTTCGGGGAACATAACTGGAAAGAAACCGGAATATTCGATTTCCTTCAGCATCTTCCGGGGATGATAATCAGGAAAACACCTTTCAAATTCATGACTCCCACCGAAGTTGCTGATGCATTGCAACCGGTGGCAGCTATTAACATACCATCTCCTATATCATGGGCTGATGAGGAGCGCGACATTACAGCCTGGCTGGGAAATGAACTTCAGGCAGCAGCTCTCGACAAGTTGTATGAACTGGCGGATAAAGTTAAGAGATGTAACGATCCTCAGATGAACCGTGACTGGGAATATCTGCAGTCGAGCGACCATTTTTATTATATGGCCACAAAATTTTTCTCCGACGGAGCGGTTCATGCATATTTCAACCCTTATGAGACTCCTTATGATGCCTTCATGAATTATATGAATGTACTGAGCGATTTTGAGATAAGAGTGAACAGGTGCCTGCCTGATACAAATGAGCAGATACAAATATCACGGCTGGATAATCTGCTCCATGAAAAAGACAGGGTAATTGAAAAACAGGCAGCCGAGATCAGCGCTCTTTCAAGGAAGAAGATAACTGAAGATCTTCAGTCCGAACCTTTGGAAGAAAATTACGTATCAACGATGAAGGATCTGGCACAAATGTTAAAATCAAGTTCTGCTTCAGGGGAAAAGGGTAAGACAGTAAAAAAGACGGCTGTCAGATCCGCTTCCAAGGAAAAAACAAAAAAGAAACCTGCTGCAAAAAAAACAACGAAAACAAAAACATAAAAATAATTCCGAATCTAAAATAATCTGAAAACATTAAAATGAAGGTTGATTTTCTATTTGAAACTAGCTGGGAAGTATGTAATAAAGTTGGTGGTATTCATACTGTAATCTCTACAAAAGCACTGAATATTGTTGATGAACTGGGGGACAATTACATACTTATCGGCCCTGATGTCTGGAGAGAGGAAATAAAAAATCCTGAATTTATTCCTGATGACACATTATATGCCGACTGGAGGGGAATTGCCGAATCGGAAGGACTGAAGATCAAGGCCGGCAGATGGAATATAGCCGGCAAACCGGTTGTATTCCTGATAGACTTCACGCCATATTTCGGACAGCAGAATGAGATATTTGCAAAGTTCTGGGAAACATA
>JAKQPD010000006.1 GCA_029564935.1 Bacteroidota bacterium | reverse complement strand
TGAAGAATTGTTGATCATGAGTAATAGCAATAGTAAATTTAACGCCATGTCTTGTGGAATTCCGCTACGGCTACGCCTCCGCTCCATTCCACAAGAATCTTCAACAAACTTAACAATTATGTCAAAGAACTTTACTACCTTCTGCCAAATGGCACAAATATAGGGGGGCTTTAAGTATCCGAAACATTAAGTCCCCCTCGGGGCCTGCTTGCCGAAGCGACAGCGCAGGCAGGGATTTAGGGGTAAAAAATCCTTTGGTACAGCCCCGGAGAGTCGGATTTACATGAATTTCAGCAATCCGAAATATTCCGGCTGATGATAATCCGGCTTTGGTGTTCCCACGGGATTCCAGGTTACATAATGCGGTACTGAAAGCATATCACCGCACTTGTAAAAATTAGCCCTGAAAACCTTTCCTTTCAGATCCTTCACCTCGTGCCTGAAAAACACTTCGAACGGAATAGCCATGGTTATTGTCCATGAAAAATCACCTTTGCGTTCCGGTACAGGCTTTTCTCCCACCGATGTCATCCTTCGTATTTTTGATATCACCCCGGGATCGACCCTGGTACTGTTATGCCTTCCGGTCCCTGTCCCGAGAAGACAGGTGCCTATCCCGTTGAATTCAAAATTATAATATATGCCGTCATCTGCAGGCGAGACAAAGAACTCGACACAGGAATCTTCACAAACCATCTGGTTGGATTCCGTTTTCTCAGCCTTGAAATATTTTTCCCTTATATAGTATTTCAAAAGCACTTCCTTATCTGTATATGCAATTGCAAAATCTGTTTCCGGTTTATAATCATAATCATCCCAGTTAAGTACACTAATCTGTTGCCTCTCTGCCATCTTATCAAGCTTCCGGGATATTTCATCCAGACCGGGATAATCACTGTCGAATTCAAGTTTTTTAACTTCAAGCACTTTCATTGTCTGACTATTAAAGGTTAGTTGGGTAACCATTACAAAGTATAATAATAATTGATTCATTCAGCTCTTTCAAGATTTAAGGTTACGCGGGAATTTCGTTCCAGATCAGTGCCGCTGCACCCATTACAGCAGCATTGCTTTCCGGAATTCCCGAAGGTAATATTTTAACAGTTCCCCTGAAAATAGGCTGAACATTCATCTCAACATATTTCCTCACGGGTTCCAAAAGCATTTCACCGGCCTGAGCAAGTCCGCCGAAAAGGAAAACAGCTTCGGGACTTGAAAATCCGATTGCATTATAAATGCCGAAAGCAAGTTTTTCTGCAGTATAATCCATAGCTTTAAGTGCAACAGGATCATTATTCATTGCTGCTTCGGCGATCTTTTTCGCAGTAAGCCCGGAAGGTGGCAAATCTCTCAGGATGCTTTTTTCCCTCATCTCACTCAGTAACATAAGAACCGTTCTTACCAGTCCGGATGCCGATGCATAAGTTTCGAAACATCCCTTCCTTCCACAGCCGCATGCTCTTCCTCCCTGAACAATTGTTGTATGACCCAGCTCTCCGGCAAACCCGGTATGGCCATAAACCATCTGACCGTTAATAACAATACCGCTTCCCAGACCCGTTCCAAGAGTAAGAACTATGAAATCTTTCATATTCTTTGCACCGCCAAAGATCATCTCCCCCATGGCGGCAGCATTAGCATCGTTTGTAACAATGACAGGGACATCTATCTTTTTCTTTATCAGACCGGCAAGCGGTACAATACCTTTCCAGGCAAGATTAGGCGCCAGCTCAATCGTTCCCTTGTGATAATTAGCATTCGGAGCCCCGATGCCGATGCCCAGAAGTTTATACTCCCCCGATGACATTAATTTGCTGACAGCCGATACAAGCGCAGTGACAAAGTCACCGATCTCAGGATAATCGGTTGTTCTGAGGCTGCTTTCCGCTACTACATTGCCTGTCCTGTCAACCAGGCCATATACTGTATTGGTTCCGCCAATATCCACTCCGGCTACAATTTCTTTCATAGTCAATAATTTTATTTGTTTTACCTGCCGGTCCTGCTGCCCGCCGGAGGCTTGATCTTAAGTTTCTTCACATTCTTTTCGCCGATATCCCAGTTATAATCCCTTACCCAGTTTTCCTTAATATCCACTTCCGACGGCATATAGGATACAGGTTCGGGCTGACGCTTTGTGCTGAAATCTCCGGGAGTCCATTTCCCGTTATTATCGAGATCATAAATGACACGAACCCTGTAGGCCCCTTTTTCAAGCAGTGGAAATTCCACCCTGCCGTCTTTTTCCATCTTCACCTCTTTAACGACCTTTTCACCTTCCGATGATAACAGCTGAATGATACGGTTGCCTTCAAAATTTGTAATATTTAAGACCAGCTTACCATAAGCTTCCTCATTTTTTACTGAAAATCTTATTCCTGTCGAATCAGAATGTTCTCCGTAAATATTACCGAAAGATGCCGAATCGGCTATAAAAATATAGTTTTTATTCATTGCAAACTTACCTGTAAGGATCATCCTGCATGAATTTGTACTGTCACGATTAAGGCTGAAAGGTACCTTTACTCTGTTTGTACCATCCGTTTCATAAAGCCTGATCCTTGAAGTATCAGGATTCCTGAATGGTGTCTGTGATGTAAGAAGGATCTTCTCTCCGGGCTTCAAAATTCCTGAAGTAACATTTGTAGTGAATTTGTAAGGAGTGGGTTTTACCTTTCCCCGGGTGGCACGCGGAGTCATGAATCTCATCATTACAGTATCTTCTTTCAGAGCTGTGATGCCCGCACTGTCTGTAAAAGGATATTGGATAACCGTATTGATTATCTGTTTCTTATATAGTGCAGTGTCTGTTATCCATACCTGGATGGAATCGTTAGTCCGGTTCCTTTCAATGAACCAGGTTTCCGGTCCGGCATCAGGAACAGAAAAATGAAAACCGAGCGTATCCGGGGGAAGTGACAGGGTGTAATTAAGCCTGTATGCCATATTCCTTGATGAAGAAGTAAGGTAATGAAGCTTTTTCTGATGCTGGAAGAGATATAACCTGTAATCGCCATACATCACAATTGTATCCGCAGCCTTCGGATCCTTAAGCTTTGACTTCAGGGTATCCTCAACTACCGGTATCCAGTTCCTTTCCGGGGTGACCCGGATGGTGGAATCGAGAAAGGCTATCTCCTCATCGGCCAGATTGAAGTTTTTGCTGTTATCGGCATCCTTCAAAGCATAAAGCCTGTATTCACGGGCACTGACATTATCGATACGGAAATACCCGTTTTTATCTGCTACTGCAATATATGACGGAAGACTCTTTGTGAAAGCCGAATCTTCATGCTCAATATATAATAAAGCAAGTGTCTTCTCAGGAGGATTGAGATCGGAAGCTTTGAAGATATTACCAGTCACGGACAGAGAATCAATAATGGGTCCCGTGGAAAACACAAACTGGTAATTGTTGATCGGATTCCCTTCATTCAGATCGCGTACCGCATCCTGAAAATAAAAAGTATATGTCGTACTGTCCCTGAGTTCTTCATCATATGTTATGACAACATTCTTCCCCCTGACCATGATCACCGGTTTATTCTTCATCGGAGGTGATACCATGAATTTTTCATTAATGTTATCCAGAGTTATATACTCATCAAAGGTTATCACAATCTTTTTGCCCGTGAAATTTTTAGAACCATTCAGCGGTTCACTTTTAACTATTACGGGAGGCTCTTTATCCTTGGGTCCTCCCGTTGGAGAGCTGATCTTGGCGCATCCTGCTGCCAGAATAAATCCGGAAACAAGGATAAAGGATCGCCGGAAGATGCTCTGAATTGTCATTTCTATCATGGTTATCAAGCCTACAAACTTACATCATTTTTTTTACCTTCCTACCTGTGTAAAAAACTTTAGACATTCCCGGCCCTGACTTAATATTAGTACTTTTTCTTACCTTTGAACCTCTTAAGAATCCATTTCTATGAACTTACTAGTTATTCCCTGGGATGTAAATCCTGAAATTTTCCGGATCGGATCTTTCGCTATAAGGTGGTACGGACTGCTTTTTGCCTCAGGTTTCCTTTTCGGATATATAATTATGCACAGGATCTTCAAAAATGAAAACCTTCCTGATGCTTCACTTGACCGGCTCACAATTTATATGGCCATCGGCGTGATAGTCGGAGCCAGACTTGGCCATTGCCTTTTCTATGAACCCGGGTATTATCTTTCCCACCCCGGTGAAATACTTAAAGTATGGCATGGCGGACTGGCAAGCCACGGCGCAGGTATCGGGATATTACTTGCAATCTGGTTTTTTGTGCGAAAGGAGAAAAAAAATTATACATGGGCTATAGACCGGATAGCAATTGTAGTTGCACTTGCAGGGTTTTTCATCAGGATTGGCAACCTTATGAACTCAGAAATATATGGCGTTGAAACAACACTGCCATGGGGATTCGTTTTCCTCCGGAACGGTGAAAATGTACCCAAACATCCTACCCAGATCTATGAAGGACTTGCCTACCTGCTCATTTTTGTCCTTCTCTACCGGATGTACTGGAACAAAAAGGGGGAACATATCCAGGGAACCCTTATAAGCCTTGCAATGATCCTCATCTTTGTTGCCCGCTTCTTTATCGAATTCCTTAAGGAAGACCAGGTCGATTTTGAAAAAGGTATGACTCTCAACATGGGCCAGCTTCTGAGCATACCATTCATAATCGCCGGCTGCATCTGGCTATGGTACAGTATTAAAAATAAGAAAAGGGCTGTAATAAAACGTTAAAGATATCTTTAGCTCATCCTTTACGGAAAATTCCTCTCCCTTAGCTTAGTCTTATGAATGAAGTGAGTAAGTCCCAAAACACAGGAAAATAGGGGGATCAAATCATGACCGTTAACCTGAAAATTTTGGGGAATTTAAGTTTCCCCTCCTTTTTTTAAGGAGGGGTGGCCAGACCACAATATCATATTTCATACAGAAAAATAAACAATCTGGCCGGGGTGGTTAATTTGATTCTTGAAACTAAGATCACTTTTTCCAAGTCCATATTAACCACCCCGGCCGGGAAAGCACAATCGTAAACATTATAAAAATAACAATCCCGGCCACCCCTCCTTAAAAAAAGGAGGGGAAACTTTTGTTACTAATATTCCGCGGCAGATGATTATATGATTAAAGTGGTTTGATTATGCTATTTCCTCAATATCCCGTTAAAAAGTACCTCCAGTATCCCGTTAAGGCGGTCTTCAATATTCATGTTCTTCTTCTTCCAGAAAAGCGGGACCTCCAGCCCTTTCAGTGCAGTCTGAACTGCAACGGCTGTAAACTCACTGTTCGTGACATTAAAAACCTTCTTCCTTGCTCCGTCATATAAGATCAGCCTCAGAATGGCTAGCTCCTCACGATCGTAGTTGGTGCGGACTGCCTCTATAAAATTAAAATGATCGAGGTTCTTGTCAAAGATCGCATTATAATAATTCGCGAGTTTTTCGAACGATTTCATCCTTACAAATACATAATTCCTCATCTTTTCTATCGGTGAATCTACTGACTTGATCGCCTTAGTGAGCTCACTTCTAAGTATATTGGCTTCATTGAGCACCACTGCCTCAAATATATCTTCCTTACCGGTAAAATAATAATATATCGAACTCTTGCCCATTTTAAGACCATTGGCTATTTCTTCCATTGTGGTTTTCTTAAACCCGTAACGACTAAAAATTTCTCCTGCAATCGTTATTATCCTGGTTCTATATTCCTCTTTATTAATCATATATCATGGTTTTGACGGTTTTAATACTTCTTTATACAAAATTAAGATATTAATTTTTACAATCAAAATATTCGAATAATCTGGTCGAGAATTCTAACCGGTATTATACATTGATTGATATTCGGCCTCAGCCCCTAAATCCCCCTCTCCCGGGGGAGAGGGGGATTTAGGGGCTGAGGTCAAACCCAGGCGAGGGGGATCTTGAAAATCATTTTATTTACCTTATGAATCCCTTGTGATACTTCTGCTGAAATATCATTGAAAAATATTTACATTTGATTTTTAAACGCGACTGATTATTTTCATTTCCTCATGCTGGCTAACAGCAAATATTATCAGAGCATCTGGTTCGATGAATCTGATCCATCGGTCATCAGGGTTATCGATCAGAACAGGTTGCCATTTTTCTTTGAGATAAAGGAACTGCGTTCTGTCGAGGATATTTATAATGCTATAAGCGACATGACTGTAAGGGGGGCTCCTCTTATAGGTGCAGCAGCAGCTTTTGGTATTTACCTTGCCACTCTGGAAGAGACATCTCTGAGCGGTCACCTCGGATTTCTTGAAAATGCTGCCAGATATCTTATTTCATGCCGCCCCACTGCAGTGAATCTCTCACGTGCAGTGGGATATGTAATGGAAAAGCTGAAAAACGAAGCTGAGGAAAATGCAAGAGAATGTGCTCTGAATGCTGCACTTGAATTCTGCAGACAGGAATCAGAAAATTGCAGACTGATAGGGGAACATGGTCTTTCCCTCATCGAAGAAATAAGTAAAAGGAAAAAGGGCAATCCTGTGAATATTCTCACTCATTGCAATGCAGGATGGCTTGCAAGCATTGATTACGGGACTGCCACCGCACCAATTTATAAGGCTCATCTTTCAGGCATCCCTGTTCATGTCTGGGTTGATGAGACCAGGCCGCGTAACCAGGGTTCGCGACTGACAGCCTGGGAGCTCGGACAGGCAGGTGTCCCGCATACACTTATAACCGATAATGCGGGCGGACATCTTATGCAGCACGGGATGGTCGACATTGTTATAATCGGGAGCGACCGCACTTCCCTCAACGGGGATGTGGCCAACAAAATCGGGACCTATCTCAAAGCCCTGGCGGCATTTGATAATAATATCCCCCTGTATTCAGCTTTCCCTTCATCAACATTCGACTTCGGGATAAGAGACGGCCTTACGGAAATCCCTCTGGAAGAACGCGATCCGGAAGAAGTTACTCATATTGAAGGATTGACCGGAGGAAAAATTGAAAAAGTCAGGATATGTCCCGATAATACCGGAAGTGTTAATTTTGCTTTTGATGTGACACCGGCAAGGCTGATCACAGGACTTATTACCGAAAAAGGGATTTGCAAACCTCATGAAAAAGAAATTAAAAAGTTATTTTCAGAAAAAATAAAATAGAAATGGAAGGTGTCGTAAAATTTAATTGCCACTGGACCCAATGCGGCCCCGTAATTTCCGATGAACAATATGAAATAATCAACTACTGGAGAGAGATCCTTTATAATATGGATCTCATCGGAGCCTATGAGAACGGGGTGGGCTTCGGTAACATCAGCATGAGGATCAGGGGAGGCAATCAATTCATAATTACAGGATCGGCAACAGGTGAGATTCCCGAACTTGAACCCGGCCATTATGTAAAGGTAAATTCTTTCAATATTGATGATAACGCAGTACAATGTACCGGCCCGCTTAAGGCTTCATCGGAATCCCTTACTCATGCTGCCATTTATCTTGCCGATCCCGATGTAAATGCAGTCGTACATGTTCACAGCATAGATCTCTGGAATGAGATAATATATAAGGTGCCCACAACCAACCCCTCGATGGATTACGGAACAACAGGCCTTGCAAAGGATATTTTCCGACTTTTCAGTGATTCGGATGTTTTTGAAAAACGGATTATAGTCATGGCAGGCGACAGGGCAGGTATACTTACATTCGGCCAGGATGTCGATGAAGCGGTAAATGTCCTGATGCACTACCTTAAAAAAGAATAATGTCTAAAATCGGTATAATTGGAGGCTCAGGCCTCGAAGATCCTGAAATCCTGAAATCTGCTGAGGAATACAATATCGAAAATAAATATGGAAAACCCAGCTCCCCGATGATCTGCGGTAAGCTGGACAATACCGATGTTGTCATTCTCTCACGTCATGGGAGGGAACACAGGATATCGCCCTCGGGGGTCAATAACAGGGCTAATATCCTTGCCCTTAAGGAGGCCGGGTGCACACATATCATTTCTACCACGGCATGCGGAAGCCTGCGGGAGGAAATACGCCGGGGCGATATTGTAATCCCTGATCAGTTCATAGATTTTACACGACACCGGTCAATTACTTTTTTTGATGAATTTGAGCCCGGGAAACTGGGTCATACTCCTATGGCTGATCCGTTTAACAGGGAACTCCGTTCGCTTATTATTAGAACTGCCGGTAATATCGGCCTGAAGATCCATGAAAAAGGAACAGTGATAACTATTGAAGGCCCCCGGTTCTCGACAAGAGCCGAATCAAATCTCTTCAGGATATGGGGAGCAGATATTATTAATATGTCAATTGCTCCTGAAGTTATACTTGCCAATGAGCTGAAAATTCCCTATGCCACGATAGCGATGAGTACCGATTATGATTCCTGGAAAATGGATGAAGATCCTGTTACCTGGGAAGAGGTGTTGCGGGTTTTTAATGAAAATGTCCAGAATGTCCTTAACCTGCTCCGGGAAGTTATTCCGAGAATCTATTCAACAAATTTGCACTCCTGGCTTAATGACAACCCATTATGAAAAAGTTATAAATACGAAAAAGATTCCTCATTTCGCCAAACCTTCGCAAGCTCAGTTTTGGCTCCATTCGGAATGACAGTACATTTATATACAGGGGGAGGGAAGCCTTACACCTTAGTATATTAGCACTGAAAGATAGCTAATTCAGACAATCCTCAACGGGATTTCCTTTAAGAAGATTCAAAAGGTTCATAGCCGCCCTTCGCTGAAGTTCAACTGAAGCCCTGTCGGAATACCAGGCATAATGACCGGTACATATTATCCTGGGATGACGGACCAGTTCAGCCTGTTTATCAGTCAGCGGTTCATTTTCAAAAACATCTATCCCTGCACTATGGATCTTACCGGTATTTAAAGCTTCCAGCAATGCTCCCTCATCGATCACTCCTCCACGTGATGTATTGATAATGACAGGTTTTCTCTTCAAATGCCGGAATTCATCCTGACCAAGTAAATGCCTTGTCTCATCAGTCAGGTTGCAATGAATGCTTATCACATCAGACCTTTCAAGCAATCCGTCAAGGTCAACCCGCTGAACTCCCAGTTGCTTAAAATGACTTTCCGGCTTATAAGGATCGCAGGCAAGAACACCGGAAAAAAGCGGGGATGCTTTTAGGCAGAAAACACTGCCGATCCTTCCGATGCCAATGATCCCAAGGGTCTTATCATGCAGTTCGAATATATCCTGGATTGGGGGTGTTCCAAACCCTCCGTGCAGCTGCGATCTGGTATCCCACATCCCGCGGATGCATGAAAACATCAATGCCAGTGCATGGTCAGAGACCGATTGATTTGCATATCCCTGAACATTCGCAGCTTTTACACCGTGTCTGGTACAGGCTTCAACATCAACATTATCATAACCCACTCCATAGCGGACAACTGCCTTAAGGTTTTTCATCCCCCCAAGAAAAGTATTATTTATTGAAGTATGTCTCACAAGGATCCCGTCCGCATTTTCTGCAAACCTGATCTTCCCGGCAAAATCTCCCGTATATCCCGGGAAGATCCTCAATGTGATTACATTCTTCTCAAATAGCTCCTTCTCGAAATCATAGGATTTATACCCCGAATCCAAAATAACAACCTCCATAATTAATTTTGCTAAGGAAGATTATAAATCAAATATACAAACGAAGAACGAATGAAGAAGGAAATAATTCTTCATTCGCACTTCTTTTGAATTGCCAGCCAACTACAATACATTGCCGTTGGCTTCAGCCAATTGCCGTTGGCTTCAGAGGCTGTGTGAAAATCCTGATCTACCCCCCATCCCCCCAAGGGGGGCTTCGTAAGCATCAGTAATTCAATAAGTCCCCCCTGGGGGATTTAGGGGTAAAACGGCACCAGGAGGATTTTCACACAGCCACTTAAGGGAAGGCGGATAGGGGGAAGGGTTAATTATAAAAGCATAATAAAATTGATCAATTATCATTATATTTCAATCCAAAATTATTCTCGGATGTATAATAATTTCTTTAAGAGTTTTGCATCAATAATGCTCCTTGCGTTAATCAGCTCTTCCGCAGCATTTTCCCAGAGCTCTGAAAGGTTAAGGAAATCTGCAGAAGGGAAGCTGAAAAAATGGGAAAATCCTTTGAGTGAATGGAAGCATATTTCGGATCCCGCCCCGGATTCAATAAAGATCATGGAAGAGGCCGGACAGATTATCCTTTACTTTCCACCGGCTTTGTCATATTATCCTTTCAGGGAAGAGAGCTGCAGCTTATTCATTAATTCGCTGGGTGTATCACTTGGAAGGAAATTCAGGAAATATGAAATTGATGTCCGGACTAATAATTGTTCGTTAGATCAGCTTGTCCCCAATTATTTCAGGAAGAATTCAGACCTGGATTCATCCCGTCTTCCGGTTAAAAGAAGTGAAAAGAAGATCCCTGTAATTAATTCTGAAAGGATCTATCCGGGCAAAGGACTGACGGGTAATTCAATTGCACTCTGGCACAGTCATGGTTATTTCTTCGAGATGACACTCGACAGGTGGGAATATCAGAGGGCCAAGCTTTTCGGGACGGTTGAGGATGTTTCCGTGATGGGGTATGTGGTTCAGTACCTTGTGCCCATGCTCGAAAAAGCAGGAGCTTCAGTCTGGCTTCCACGGGAAAGAGACACACAGCCCGATGAGATAATTGTTGACAACGACTGGTCGACGGATAATTCCGAGCTATTCCTTTTGCCTGACCCTGAAATTGAAAGGATAAAAGAAGGTTTTCTACTTACCGATACACTCTTCCCGGGATATAATCCTTTCAGGCATGGGACCTCACTAAGAATTAAAAGAGATTCAGCTGTTTATATTCCTGATATTCCCGAGAAGGGATCATACGCCGTTTATATTTCTTATCCTCTTCTGCCTGACAACTGCAAAAGTGTGAAATATACTGTAAATCATACGGGTGGAAGTACCGGGTTCATTGTTGATCAGACGATGGGGGGAGAAACATGGATGTACCTTGGCCGGTTCCGCTTTGATAAGGGGAAGAATTCATTGAACGGATCGGTTACTGTGAATGCGGAAGGTACTGATGGAGCTAAAGCAGCCCTTGATGCAATGAAATTCGGCGGAGGTATGGGGAATGTTGCAAGAAGGCCGTCGGCGGAGATTATAAAGAACCGGCAGTCAGCAGCTGAAAAAGCATCCGGAAGTATAGATAAGGAGCCTTTAAATCCTGATAATTTCGGATGGAAATTAAGCGGGAAGCCGAGGTTCCTCGAGGGATCAAGGTATTATCTTCAATATGCGGGAATGCCTGATACACTTGTTTATAGTCCCAACACCTATAAAAATGATTACAACGACGATTACCAGTCGAGAAGTCTATGGGTTAATTATCTGGCAGGAGCCCCTGATAATGAAGGAAAAGGTGATGGGCAACCGGGCCTGGGCATTCCGATAGATCTTTCTCTTGCATTTCATACCGACGCGGGTGTTACTCCCGGAGACTCAATTATCGGTACCCTGGCAATTTATTCAACCGGTTCTGATAACGGCAGGTTTCCTGACAGCACATCAAGGATGGCAAGCAGGGATCTGTCTGATATCGTACAGACCCAGATCGTGGAGGATATCCGGAAGAAATATAATCCTGACTGGACCAGGAGGGGAATATGGGACAGGCCATATTATGAAGCAAGAAAACCTAATGTACCGGCTATGTTACTTGAACTTTTATCACACCAGAACCTGGCTGACCAGAAGTACGGACTCGATCCGCGTTTCAGGTTTGATGTCAGCAGGGCTGTTTATAAGGGAATACTGAAATATCTGGCCTTTGTTGAGAATCGTGAATATGTTGTTCAGCCACTTCCTGTTACTGATTTTTCAATAATGCCTGTTTCAGGCAGGAAAGTAAGGTTATCGTGGAAACCGGTGACCGACAGTAATGAGCCAACCGCACAACCTGAGAAATACATCATCTACAAGAGAAAAGGAGAAAATGGTTTTGATAATGGAACCCTGACAGATAATTTATTCTATGAAACTGAGCTTGAAACTTTCGATGACGTTTATAGTTTCAAAGTGACGGCTGTAAATGATGGCGGAGAAAGCTTTGATTCCGAGATACTGTCAGCAGGGATCCGATCGGAGAGTTCGGGAAATGTTATGATCGTGAACGGATTCGACCGGATATCAGGACCATCATGGTTCGATAACAACAGTATGGCCGGTATTTCATGGTGGGACGACAGGGGAGTCGCTGATAAATATGATTTTATTACGATCGGAGATCAGTATGATTTTTCGAGGAAGAATCCGTGGCTTGATGATGATTCCCCCGGCTGGGGAGCAACATATGCCGATGTGGCAGGCAGAGTTAATCCCGGGAATAGTTTTGACTATCCATATATCCACGGAAAAGCAATTCTGGACGCAGGGTATTCTTTCTATTCAGCTTCTGATGAATTCTTTTGCTCAAAGGATTATGATAAATATACTTTCAAAATTATCGATCTGATTTTCGGCGAGGAAAGATCGACGCCATTCTTCAATGATTCATCAAGGCTCGATTTCAGCATCTATACCCCTGACTTTATGAAGAGGATTGAAGACCTTACCGGCAGAGGAACCAATATATTTATGTCGGGTTCATACGTAGGATCAGATCTTTCAGCTCAGAGAGATTCCACAGCAATAAAGTTTGCAGAAAGGTATCTTCATTTTCTGCCACGCACCGGCCACGCGGTAAAGAACGGGAATGTTTATACGACAGATTACGTCAGATCATCATTTGAATGTAAATTTGATTTCAATACAGATTACTCAAAAGATATCTACTCAGTTGAGGCTCCTGACGGAATTGAACCATCAGGGGCAGGAGCAGTGTGTGCGTTCAGGTACGGGGAAACAAATGCTTCTGCAGGAGTGATTTATAAAGGTACACACAGGACTGTAATTCTCGGTTTTCCATTTGAAACCATCACAGGATCAGAAAACAGGAATACTTTAATGAAACAGATTTTGAATTTTTTTGAAAAATAATTTCACATGGAAAAGAAAATAGCATGCTTTATGCCATTTTCCGGAAAGGAATCTTCAGAACTCACTATAGCTGCACTTAAAGCATCACAGGTTGTTGATAAAATTATTATTGTAAGCGGGAAAGATACTTTGCACGAAATTACTGATCCGCTTGTTTCTTTCCTGGAATCAGACGGACTGACATCATCAGCCACTCTCAGAAAGTTGGGTGAACTGGCAGACCAGCCTTATATTCTTTTATATACAGGCTTCTTTCCTCTTGATCCCGGTATTTTTGCCCTGAAGAGACTGATGCAGGTCTGTGACGACACCAGCGCCGGCATCGTATATTCAGATTATATTGAAAACAAAGATGGTAAGCTGTCTCCACATCCTGTTATCGATTATCAGGAAGGAAGTCTCAGGGATGATTTCAACTTCGGTTCATTGATAATGTATGAAGGATCGGCTTTCAGGGATGCCTGCGCCAAAATGGAAAGAGATTACAAATTTGCCGGGTTATATGACCTGCGGCTGAAGATCTCGCGGCAACATCCGGTCATTCATCTTCCGGAACTACTTTATACGATAGTTGAAACTGATACAAGGAGGTCGGGAGAAAAGTTGCACGATTATGTCAATCCCCGGAACAGGGCTGTACAGATCGAAATGGAAGCAGCATGCACGGATCATCTTAAAATGATAAATGCATGGCTTAAACCTGAATTCACGCAGATAAGCCTGGATAATGAGAATTTCAAATATGAGGCATCTGTGATCATCCCCGTAAAGAACAGGGTAAGAACTATCGGTGATGCAATTAAATCCGTACTTAGCCAGGAAACCTTATTCAGGTTCAACCTCATTGTGGTGGATAATTACTCTTCTGACGGGACAAGTGATGTTATTAGATCTCTTGCCAGGGATGATCACCGGATCATTCATGTGATTCCTGAAAGAAAGGACCTCGGAATCGGCGGATGCTGGAATGAAGGAATATTTCATCCGGAATGCGGTAAGTTCGCCATTCAGCTCGACAGCGATGATATGTATATCGACAATAATGTGATTGCCACGATTGTCAGGGCATTTTATGAGCAGAATTGTGCGATGGTCATCGGATCATATAAAATGGTTAACTTCAACCTGGAAGATATTCCGCCCGGATTGATCGACCACAGGGAATGGACACCTGACAACGGTAGAAATAATGCATTGAGAATTAATGGATTGGGGGCGCCCAGATCTTTCTACGTTCCGGTTTTAAGGAATATCAGGATCCCAAATGTAAGCTATGGTGAGGATTATGCAGTCGGACTTGCAATAAGCAGGCATTACCGGATAGGGCGTATTTATGATCCCCTATATCTCTGCAGGAGGTGGGATGAAAATTCCGATGCGGCTCTTGATGTACATAAAGCCAATTCGCATGATCTTTATAAGGACAGGATAAGGACGATAGAATTACTGGCAAGAAAGAAGATCAACAGCGGATCCCGGGTATAAATAAAATTCAGGGCATTACCAGATTGCAGATTCAACAAGTCCGAAAAACGGGAGAGAGTTTATAATAATAATAAGTATGTTTTCTGATAAGATATCCGATCTTTTTACAGCGCAGGTCACTGAATGGCAGCTTGCCGGAGATAATTACCGCCTGCTGCAAAAAGTTAAGACCCGGCACTTTGACTTCGGTGGTTTTGAGGTACTTGTCCAGTTCAATCCTGAACGAATGGTCTCATCAGCCGCTAAAGTTGATTCCGGGTCGGTAGGATCAAGGCCATGCTTTCTTTGTCAGAAGAACAGGCCGCCCCTGCAGAGAGGTGTAAGATTTGAAAGTGATTTCACTGTACTTGTCAATCCTTTTCCCATTTTCAACAGACATCTTACAATACCTTCAGACGAACATACCGACCAGAGAATAAGATACAATTTTGGCAAAATGCTCTCGCTTGCCGAATCCCTGCCCGCTTACATAATCTTCTATAATGGTCCCGAGTGTGGAGCATCAGCCCCTGACCATTTCCATTTTCAGGCAGGAAACAGGGATCTCATACCTCTTGAAAAGGATTTTTCCTCAGGACGGTTTGCAGAAATTATTTTTTCCAGAAAGGGTGTTGAAGTATGGCTGTGGAGAAATTATCTCCGTGGAATAATATCTTTAAGTAGTGCCGGAAGGGAACCACTCGAAACAATGTTTCATATGATTTTTGAAAGATTTTCTGCCCTGCAGCCAGGACTGCCGGAACCCATGATGAATATACTGACTTACAAAACCGGACAATCATGGATAGTCCATATTATACCGCGGAAACAGCATCGGCCGGCACAATATTCTGCGGAAGGGAAAGACCGGCTGATTATCAGTCCTGCTTCAGTAGATCTCGGTGGTGTGGTTATCACTCCCCGCGAAGAAGATTTCAGGAAGATAACAACAGGGGATCTGACAGATATATTCAGACAGGTCTGCTGGCCGGATGACGAATTACATCATGTAATCAGTGATCTGAAATGAAGAAAGAAAGAAAGTTTCCGGAAGTCATGGCGGGTATCTTTTCTGACGAAGTGATCTCATTCACCCTGCATGGCCTTTTTATGCCTGAGTCAGACAACCTCAGGTTATCCGGTAATTGTAAGGTATTTTACGATGGAGGCAGTATCGTTCTGCAGGCAGGTGACAGGGAGATTGAATTTACGGGGCAGCTTATGCTTGTCCCGGTTGACCCATCATGTTCATTTACGCTGCATGGTGTTACCATCGGACTGGAATTTCACTGGCAGAGGAAAGAGGATCAGTCTTTCCGCGGTTGTCTGAGGTTTAAAGCCGGGAATGAAAAGATCACTGTAATAAACCAGATCCCGGTTGAAGAATATCTGAAGAGTGTCATCTCATCTGAAATGAGGGCCAATGCCTCTGAGGAGCTGCTGAAAGCTCATGCAGTGATATCGCGCGGGTGGCTTCTCGCCCAGATTGAAAAACGCAGAAACATTGCTGTTGACACAGAAAAATACCGGACAGATTTCACGTCTGACACTGAAATCATCAGGTGGTACGACAGGGAAGATCATAAGGAATTTGATGTTTGTGCTGATGATCATTGTCAGAGATATCAGGGGATAACAAAGGTTGCCACCCCGGCTGTTATAAAAGCGGTTGAGGAAACTTCGGGGGAAGTAATGACCTATGAAGGATCGATTTGTGATACAAGATATTATAAATGCTGTGGAGGCCTTACCGAGCTTTTTGAGAACGTATGGGAGCCGGTTAGTCATCCTTATCTGCAGAGAATTGTCGATAATCCTGTACCTCCGGAAGCTTACGATCTTGATTTTACGAAGGATGAAAACATAAGAAAATGGATATCATCCAAACCGGAAGCATTCTGTAATACTACTGATAAAAAAGTGCTTAATCAGGTTTTAAATGATTATGACCTGGAAACCACGGATTTTTACCGGTGGACGGTAACTTACAGCAGGGATGAACTAAGTGAACTCATAAGGACTAAAACCGGGATAGATTTCGGGATAATAAATGAGCTGATCCCTCTGGAAAGAGGAACTTCCGGGAGGATCATAAGGCTGAAGATCGAAGGGACCTTAAAAACTATGATAATCGGTAAGGAACTGGAAATAAGAAAATCCTTATCCAAAACACATCTTTACAGCTCATGTTTTATTCCTGAAAAGATCGTTCGTGACGGTGAGGTATTTTTTATCCTGCATGGAGCGGGCTGGGGACATGGTGTGGGATTGTGCCAGATTGGAGCAGCGGTTATGGGTGCAAAGGGCTATAAATATGATGAGATATTAATGCATTATTTTAAAGGTGCAAGGCTTGAGAGGAAATATTAATAACCCCGTCACGATCTTAGAAACAGGACAATGGATATACCTGAAGTATAACAAATTAAACCGCAAAGAACGCAAAGGTATTACGCAAAGATCACAAAGATACATTTCACTATGATTTAACTTTGCGAACTTTGCGCATACTTAGCGTGCTTTGCGGTTCCGGAATATATTTTAAATGACTGAATATGAACAAAAATCTCTTCATTTTCCTTTTATGCATGTTTCTGGTACCCACCCTGTCAGCCCAGTCGTGGATAAGGATAAACCAGCTTGGTTATCTTCCGGAATCAGTTAAGGTAGCTGTCTTTATTTCAACAGATGAAGTGACCCTGAAAGATTTTACTGTTCATGATGCTATAACAGACAAGATAGTTTTTAAGGAGAAAGCTCAGAATTACAGTGGTGAAGACTGGGGGATGCGTACAGCGGCACGGTTAGACTTTTCGAAGCTTGAAATCCCGGGAGGATATTATATCCGGTCAGGGAATACGATATCCGAATCCTTCAGAATCTCAGCTGATGTTTATATGGGTACCACTGATTTTCTGTTGAAATACATGCGGCAGCAGAGATGCGGTTACAATCCATATTTTGCCGATTCCTGCCATACACATGATGGTTTTATAGTGGATCATCCCGGTAAGTCCGGACAGGTTATTGATGTAAAGGGAGGCTGGCATGATGCCACTGATTATCTGCAGTATGTAACAACCTCGGCAAATGCTGTTTATCAGATGCTCGTAGCGTATAAAAGAAATCCTGAGGTTTTCGGGGATGAATATGATGCTTCCGGAGATCCCGGCAGCAACGGTATTGCAGATATCCTTGATGAAGCAAAATGGGGGATGGACTGGCTGCTAAAAATGAATCCCGACAGCGGCGAGATGTATAACCAGCTTGCAGATGACCGTGATCATGTGGGATTCAGACTGCCCATGGGGGATAAGGCATCATATGGAAATGGGCCGTACAGACCTGTTTATTTTGTTACGGGAAAATCCCAGGGATTGTCAAAATATAAAAACAGAACCACAGGAGTCTCCTCGACCGCGGGTAAGCTTGCTTCAGCCTTCGCAATTGGAGCTGATGTTTTCAGGAATAAGGATGCTGAGCTCTCTGAAAGGTTAAGAGCAAAGGCGGAAGATGCCTGGGAATTTGCCCTGACTGATCATGGTACCACCCAGACAGCCTGTACAGTTTCGCCATATTTTTATGAAGAGGATAATTATGTGGATGATCTTGAGCTTGCCGCATGGGAGCTTTTCTCTCTTTCAGGTGACTCTTCCTATATTGTTCAGGCTGATTACTGGGGGACGCTGGAGCGGGTTTCACCATGGATCGAGATGGATACTGCCCGTCATTATCAGTTCTATCCTTTTGTCAACCTCGGGCATGCCGGGCTTGCAAAGTCAGAAACAAAATATTCTGAAAAATATAAAGCTTTTATGAGAAGAGGGCTCCGGATGATGGAGGAAAGAAGAACAGAGGATCCTTTTAAAGTTAAAATACCATTTATATGGTGTTCAAATAATTATGTTACTGCAGCACTTACACAGCACTTGTTTTATGCAGAGGCAACAGGCGATGATCAGTTTGCAGAGACAGAAGCAGCTTTACGTGACTGGTTATTCGGATGCAATCCATGGGGGACATCAATGATATGCGGTCTGCCGGCAGGCGGCGATTATCCGCAATATCCACATTCTTCCCTGACTGCTGTAACCGGAAAGATACCGGAAGGAGGACTTGTTGACGGTCCGATCTACCGCAGGATCTATGACCAGCAACTCGGTCTGTCTCTTCTGCGTCCTGATCCCTACGTACAATTCCAGAATGGTAAGGCTCTCTATCATGACGACATAGGAGACTACAGTTCAAATGAACCTACAATGGATGGTACAGCTGACCTTACAATATACTTGTCGGCTCTCGAAAAGGAAGGATTAAAACAATCTGCTGCCCGCAGGGGAGAACTTATTGATGAAAATGGTGCAATAATCAGAAAAAATGACAGGAAGGAAATTTATCTGCTTTTTTCTGCTGATGAGTTCAGGGAGGGAATGGATCATATTCTGGATGTACTGGCAAAAACCGGATCAAGCGGTTCATTCTTTTTTACAGGTAATTTCCTCAGGAATCCGGGGAATGATGAAATTCTGAAAAAGATTATATCAGCAGGTCATTTTATTGGTCCTCATTCGGATAAACATCTTCTTTACGCTTCCTGGGAAAAAAGGGATTCACTTCTTGTGGATAAGGGACTTTTCATTTCCGATCTGAAAACAAATTATGCCGGACTCTCTAATAAGAAGATCAAACAGCCTGAAACAAAGTATTTCCTTGCTCCTTATGAATGGTATAATTCTGCAGTTGCGAACTGGACTGCATCACTTGGTGCAAAACTCATTAATTTCACTCCGGGTACAGGTACGAATGCCGACTATACCACACCCGATATGCAGAACTATAAGTCGTCTCAGGAATTGTATGACCGGCTTAAGGGATTTGAGTCGACTGACCCGAATGGATTAAGAGGGGCCCTTATATTAATTCATCCGGGAACCCATCCGGACAGGACTGATAAATTTTATTTGAAACTTGAAGAAATAATCGCGTATTTCTCTGCAAAAGGATATACTTTTAACAGTTTACAGAATCAGTAAAATGGAGATAAAAAAGGATCGGTCGCCATGGGCCTGGGTACCCACACTGTATTTCTATCAGGGTGTGCCCTACAGCATTGTAATGATCACCTCAGGGCTGATCTACAAGACGATGGGTATCTCCATTGCCTCATTTGCTTTCTGGACAAGCCTTCTGTATCTTCCCTGGACGATTAAACCATTATGGAGCCCTTATGTTGATGTAGTATCGACAAAGAGGAACTGGGTTGTATGGACACAGCTGGGGCTCGGATTGGCCTTTATTGCTGCAGGGATCCTTATGCCCCTCCCTTTCTTTTACCCGCTTACCCTTGCTCTTTTCGCCCTTATTGCAATTGGTTCTGCCAGTCATGATATAGCGGCTGATGGCTTCTATATGTACGCCCTCGACCAGCATAAACAGGCATTTTTTGTCGGTATACGTTCCACATTCTACCGCTTTGCAATGCTTACAGCCCTGGGAATAATCCCGGTGATCGCAGGACTTGTATTAAAAAATACAGGGCTGGAATCAGTTAATTTTGAGGCTGTTTCTGTGCAGGCTGAAGAATATGAACCTTTTGATCCGTCATCAATCAATATTATAAGTTCAGAAGATGAACCGGAGATACTTTTATTCCCTGAACAACTTCAGGTGCCCCTTTATCAGGCAGGACAATCACTTCCGGACTCATCTGTAATTTATATCGCATTGTCTGCTCCTCCCGAAGAAGGAAAGACGGTTGTAGTAAATGTTACACGAAAGACAGGAAGCAAGGATATCGATATTTCTAAAAACCAGTCCGGCAGGTTTGAGTTCACAAGCCTTAACTGGAATAAACCTGTGGCTCTTTCCGTAAAAGTGAACAGAAATCTGACCGTTTCAACGTCATCGGGGTTTCTTGTCACCGCAGGGAACGTAGCATTCAGCTGGACCGTCGCACTTGGTTTCATAGGGGTGCTTCTTGTTCTGCTGGCAATATATAACCGTATTATCCTTCCCCATCCTGCTGAGAACGATGAAAAAGAAAAGATCAGCTGGGGTGTTTATAAAGAGGTCTTTGTATCTTTCTTCACAAAACCCGGAGTAATACCGGCTCTGTTGTTCTTCCTGTTTTACAGGCTGGGTGAATCACAGCTTGTCAAAGTTGCAACACCGTTCCTTGTCGATTCACGAAGTACAGGCGGGATAGGACTTACTTCGGCGCAATATGGTATAGCTTACGGTACCATCGGGATGCTTTGTTTAACACTCGGAGGTATCCTTGGTGGTATAGCAGCTTCGAAATACGGATTAAAACGGCTTATATGGATAATGGCTGTCTGTATCAATCTGCCCGACGCGGTATATGTTTATCTTGCATATTCCCAGCCGATGCCGGAGAATATAATGGTATATCTCTCGATAGCTCTTGAGCAGTTCGGTTATGGATTCGGATTTATTGCCTATACTCTTTACATGCTGTATTATGTCAGTGAAAGCCGTTATAAAACAGCAGAATATGCTATCTGTACATCATTAATGGCCCTCGGGATGATGCTTCCCGGAATGATCTCAGGATCACTCCAGGAACTTCTTGGATATCAACACTTCTTTATTTATGTTTTAATCTGTACCATACCAGGATTCCTGATTATCCCTTTCCTCAGAATAGATCCTGCTTTTGGTATAAAAAAGAATTAACTGCAAAATGAAATTTGATAAACTCAAGGCTGAACTGAAGGGAGATCTTTTTACGGATAAGATGCACAGGATACTCTATGCGACAGACGGATCTGCATACAGGGAACTGCCACTTGCTGTCGTAAGGCCGAAAGATAAGGAGGATATAAAAAAGACGATAGCTTTTGCCAGGTCAGTAAAAAGTTCGGTCATCCCCAGGGGGGCGGGTACATCACTTGCGGGCCAGGTGGTAGGCTCCGGCATCGTTCTGGATGTTTCGAAATATATGAACAGGATAATTGAAGTCAATCCTTCTGAAAAATGGGTAGTGGTTGAACCGGGAGTCATCCTGGCGGAACTTAATAAGCATCTTGAATCATTTGGACTTATGTTTGGTCCGGAAACATCAACGGCCAACCGTTGCTGTATGGCAGGAATGCTCGGGAATAACTCATGCGGAGCTCATTCACTGATTTATGGTAGTGTCAGGGACCATATACTTGAAACGGAGGTGATACTTTCCGACGGATCAGAGGCCACATTCCGGCCACTTACCACCAGGCAGTTCACTGAAAAATGTAACAGCGAAAATAATTCGATTGAAACATCTGTTTACCGGTACATAAGGAACATTTTATCTGATCCCGGTAACCAGGAGGAGATAAGAAAACAGTACCCTCATCCTGATCTGAAACGGAGGAATAACGGTTATGCACTTGATGCACTTCTTGACACCGATCCTTTCACCGGGAACGGAGAAAAAATAAACATATGCAGGCTGCTTGCAGGCTCTGAAGGAACACTGGCTTTTACTACCAGGATGAAACTCAATCTGCTTCCGCTGACTAAGCTGAAGACCGGTCTCATTTGTGCACATTTCACGAGCCTGTCAGATGCTGTCAAGGCTAATAATCTGATCCTTAAGCATAAACCTGCTGCAGTTGAGATGATTGACGACTTTATCCTCGATTGTACAAAAGATAATATCAGCCAAAGCAAAAACAGGTTCTTTATAAACGGTAATCCAAAGATCATATTGATTATTGAGATCCTGAGAAAGACAGAAAAAGAGATAATTAAAACAGCTCAGAATATAGAGAAGGATCTGCGCAGTTCAGGATATGGTTACCATTTCCCGCTTTATACCGATGATAACGAAATACAGGGAATCTGGGATTTGAGAAAGGCCGGTCTTGGTGTGCTTCTGATTATTCCCGGAGAAAAGCGGTCTGTTCAGGTAATTGAAGATACAGCTGTGCTTCCGGATTATTTTCCTGATTATATTGAAGAATTTCAGGGTGTTCTGAAAAAACACAATCTGAACTGCGCCTATTACGCGCATATAGCTACGGGAGAACTTCATCTGAGCCCTCTTCTCGACCTTAGAGATCCGGCTGATGTGGCAATTTACCGGAGCCTGGCAACAGAAATTGCGCATCTTGTTAAAAAATACAGGGGTTCTCTTAGCGGTGAACATGGTGATGGCCGGCTGAGAGGAGAATTCATTCCTCTTATGCTGGGTGAAAAGATCTACAGTATTCTCCGGAACCTTAAAAAGACATGGGATCCGT
Organism: Bacteroidota bacterium; assembly: GCA_029564935.1. GTDB lineage: Bacteria > Bacteroidota > Bacteroidia > Bacteroidales > VadinHA17 > LD21. Next base: position 3,844 of record JAKQPD010000006.1, on the reverse strand, counting down.
ATAATATTTTAAATCCCGGGAAGATAATTGATTCTCCTCCCATGCATACAAACCTCCGGTACAGGACCGGAGAATATATTAAACCTCTTGAAACAATCTTTAGTTTTCCTGATAAAGGAACTATACTCAGTGCAGCAGAAAAATGCAGTGGTTCTGGTGATTGCCGGAAAAGTTCCATTATCGGGGGAACAATGTGCCCGTCATTCATGGCTTCCGGAGATGAGGATAAATCGACAAGGGGACGGGCAAATATACTTCGTGAGTATCTGACCCGCTCAAAAAAGAAGCATCCCTATAATCATAAGGAAATATATAAGGTGATGGATCTCTGCCTTTCATGTAAGGCATGCAAATCGGAATGCCCTTCAAATGTCGATATGACAAAGCTCAAGGCGGAATTCCTTCAGCATTATTACAGACTTCATGGAATACCAGTCAGGACGCTGCTAATCGGATGGCTACCCAGGATCAACCGGTTTGGCCACCTCATAAGACCCCTGACAAATACGGTCACAGGTCTTCCATTTTTCAAGAAGATTATAAGGTTTGAAGTAAAAAGAAGTATTCCGCTCCTGTCGAAGATCACACTGAGGACCTGGGCTGAAAAATGCCAGAGCGGTTCAAAGAATATGAAAGATCCGTTGGGAAAGGTTTATCTTTTCGCTGATGAATTTACAAATTACAACGAAAGCGATATCGGTATAAAAACGATTCTGCTTCTCGAAACTCTTGGATATCAGGTTGTAATACCTACGCATATCGAAAGCGGAAGGACATTTTTATCGAAAGGATTACTTAGGAGCGCCAGAAAGGTGGCAGAGAAGAATGTATCGATGCTGAAGGATCTGGTTTCTGAAACAACCCCTCTGATCGGGATAGAACCATCCGCGATACTGACATTCAGGGATGAATATCCCGAAATTGTGAAGGATAGCCTGAAAGAATCTGCAAAGCAACTGGGAAACCATTCCATGATGCTTGATGAATTCATAAGCAGGGAATATGAGAATGGCAGAATAAGCTCAGCCCAGTTTGCCGACGATGCGCTGTTGATAATGTTGCATGGTCACTGCCAGCAGAAAGCGATCGCTTCCACTTCCTTTACAAAAAAAATGCTTTCAATACCTGCTAATTACAGGGTTGAGGAGATACCAAGCGGGTGCTGCGGCATGGCAGGATCATTCGGTTATGAAAAGGAACATTATGAGCTCAGTATGAAGATAGGAGAGATGGTACTGTTCCCCGCAGTTCGATCTGCACCTGAAGATGCTGTAATAGCCGCTCCGGGAACATCCTGCCGGTGCCAGATCCTCGAAGGAACAGGAAGAAAAGCAATGCATCCGGCAGAGATCATGTACGATGCTTTATTGAGATAACTGGGGGGTTAAGGCGTTAGCCGTCATCATATGGAAATTTTAATAACATGAACTACTATAATTAACAGGTTTATAGGAAATTAGTTTCCCTTCCTTTCTAAGGAGGGGTGGCCAGACGCAGAAAACATCAGACTTGCAGAAATATAAATTGTCTGGCCGGGGTGGTTAATTTGATTTTTACTTGTTACTTAATTTATTATGAAACAGACACCTTTTCAACCGAAAAAGTCTTAAACCTCTCAGAGCATATCTGAGAAATAACTCTATTTCAGCTGAATCCTCTTTTAACCACCCCGGCCGGGACAGCATAATTGAAAATATTCTAAAGTCAGTAATCCCGGCCACCCCTCCTTCAAAAAAAGGAGGGGAAACTTTAAACTCCAAAACACCTTATGCTATCAGTAAATGGATTGCGATTGATATCAAGTAATATAAAATAAATCATGAAACTAAAGGGTTTGACAGATGTTGAATTGTCGTTCCGGAGACGATCCGGAAGAACAGCCCATTCAACAAAGGTTCCTTATTTAGTCGTTCAGAACTTTCCCGAGCTGGGATTACTGACTTCCCTGAGATTCCTTGAATGGGTCTCGGAAAATCCGGGTGGATTGATCAGCCTTCCCACAGGGAAAACGCCTGAATATTTCATTAAATGGACAATGAGGTTTCTTAATGACTGGGCAAAACCTGAGACCAGAAGGATAATGGAAGATAATGGGTTTTCAATCAGAAAAAAACCTTCTCTTCAGAAGCTGAGATTTGTCCAGATTGATGAGTTCTATCCGATTGATCCACGGCAGCAGAACAGTTTCTATAATTATGTTCTTAATTTTTATATCAAAGGATTCGGACTTGATCCATCCGGAGCTCTTCTGATGAATGCCGAAAATATAGCTCTGTATGACGGATTGCATTATTCACAAGTATTCCCAGATAACAGGATAGACCTTACTTTACGGAACAGGGAAGCAATAACTCCTCTTGAAAAAATACAACAGGCTTCGCTCTTCAGGATAGATAACTGGTGTACTGAATATGAGAACCGGATAAGAGAGGCAGGAGGAATAGGCTTTTTCCTGGGAGGTATAGGCCCTGACGGCAGCATTGCCTTTAATACCCGGGGCAGCGATCAGAATTCAACTACACGGCTTACAGCAACCAATTTTGAATCACAGGCAGCAGCGGCAGGTGACCTTGGAGGTATTGAAGTATCCCGGAAGAGGCTGGTGTTAACAATTGGTCTGGGTACCCTGACCTTCAATCCTGACTGTACCGCCATAGTTTTTGCAGCCGGTGAAGCTAAGGCTCAGGTGATAAAAAACGCACTCGAAAATGAACCCGATAACCTTTTCCCTGCAACAGTATTACAGAGGCTGAAAAATGCGAGGTTTTATCTGACACAGGGCGCTGCCATCCAGCTTCATGACAGTGTTGAAAGATATTATCGCCGGGGAGACTGGAGTTTTGAAAAAACTGAAAGAGCAGTCTTTGACCTTTGCCGGAAAATCGATAAATATGCTCATAATCTGGAGTTGAAAGATCTTAAAAATGACGAATATTGTTCCCTTATTCCTGATCTGAGCCTCAAAGTGGTCAGGGATGTAATAGAATCGACAAAAAACAAGATCGAAAAAGGAAGGGTAAAGGAGAATGATCAGATTTTCCTTCATACGGGCCCACACCATGATGATATTATGCTCGGGATCTTTTCATGCATTGTACCCCAATTGAGGATACACACAAACCGCTTTCACTTCGCAATTCTGACTTCAGGTTTCACAGCGGTGACCAATAAGATGTTACTGAACCTCATGGAGGAGACTCTGAGTCATATCGGACAGGGTAAGATACAAATGCTCAGGTACCCTGATTTCTTTGATAAGGGATACAGGTATAAGTTCGACAAGGATGTGAGCCATTACCTCGATAAGGTTGCAGATCGGGACGAAAAAGGAAAGCTGAGGGGCATCTGTCATCGGATCACAAGGGTTATGGTTGATGTTTATAATCTGAAATCGAAAGAAGAACTTATAAATCAGCTTGAAAAGAATATCGATATTTTAAAGACCAGCTACAGTGGAGAAAAAAATCCTCCGGACATTCAGAAGCTAAAGGGAATGCTCCGGGAATTTGAGGAGGAGCTTGTATGGGCTCACTATGGGGTTAAGGTTAAAAATATTGAGCATCTGCGGCTGGGTTTTTACACAGGCAACATTTTTACATCCCAGCCACAAAAGACAAGAGATGTAATGCCGATCCTTAAAATGTTCAGGCGTATTCAACCTACTGTCATAAGTCTGGCCTTCGATCCCGAAGGATCGGGGCCTGATACTCATTATAAAGTCCTTCAGGCAATTGCCCAGGCATTGATCCAGTGGAAAAAGGAAAAGGACCTGTCTGAACTGAGGATCATCGGGTACAGAAATGTCTGGTTCAGATTTCATCCTTCCGAAGCAAATGTTTTCACC
>JAKQPD010000408.1 GCA_029564935.1 Bacteroidota bacterium | reverse complement strand
GATTTCGGAAAAGAAGACAGCCGGCTAAATAGACTGTTCCGGTCCACCTTCTCCAATACTCCGGAACATAATGAATTCCGGGAAGAGGATCTTTTCTCGAGACTTTTTAAAGGTAACCGGGGAAATAAAAGGCTGGATCTCTTCTATTATTCGGATTCATTGTTCTCAATAACCGTTAATCCTGTTTTCGGAGGCGAGATGTTCCTGAATTCCTCCGGTACAGCCTCATACTGGAGAAATGGTGCTGAAGCAAGAGCTTATGTCGGTAAATGGGGATTTTATGCATCCCTGAGAGATAATCATGAAAAACCTTTTCTGGGGAGACCTGCATTTCTGACTCAGAGACAGGGCGGCCATGTAAAAGGAACGACCGACTGGAGCGAAATGCAGGGTGGGATAACATATTCATGGAAATGGGGAAGCGCCGGATTTGTCAGGGACAATATTGAATGGGGGAATAATTATAATGGCTCCAATATTTTCGGGGGAAGGAATCCGTCATTCATACAGCTCAGGCTTCAGCTCAGACCGGTAAAGTGGTTCACCTTTAATTATTTCCACGGATGGCTCAATTCAATGGTGGTGGACAGCGCTAATTCCTACTGGCTCACAAATAGTTACGGAACGGATTACCGTGAGGTCTATCACAAGAAATTCATTTCGGCAAATATGTTCACAATAAGCCCTGCGCAATACCTGAACATTTCTGCGGGGAACAGCATTGTTTACAATAATACATCGGTGAATCCTTCTTACCTGATGCCTCTTTTTCTCTACAAATCAGTCGATCATTCAGTTTCATCAGGTATAGATAATATGAATTCCCAGATGTTTTTCGATATAAGCTCAAGGCAGATAAGGCATCTTCACCTTTATGCAACACTTTTTATAGATGAACTGGCTATAAGCAGGATCACGAAAGATGACGAATGGAATTTCCTCAGCTGGAAAGCAGGATCCAGATTAAGCAATTTTCCTGTTGACGATCTGTATTTCACCACAGAATTTACATATTCATATCCTCTTACATTTCAGCATTATGTCCCGACAATTACATTTGAATCGAATAAATACAATCTTGGACATTATCTTAAAGACAATTCGAGGGAGTGGTATGTTTCAGCAGGTTACCGGCCCGTTAGCAATCTTGATATAATGTTATATTTTTCAGATGCAATCCGCGGTCCGGATTATACTGAACTCGGCACACCAAGGGTAGGCAATCCGCCTATTGAGTCTGTCGAATGGCATAATACTTCTTTAGGACTGAGAGCGTCATATCAGGTGATCAACGATCTGTACGGGTGGATTTCGCTAGGCTACAGTAATATTTCAGGGGACACGAGGTGTAGTCCGGAGTATTTTTATGG
>JAKQPD010000435.1 GCA_029564935.1 Bacteroidota bacterium | reverse complement strand
ATGAAAATGAAGGACTGGATAGAAAAACTGGATTCCTTCCTTCAATTTAACGATTATTCTGTCTTAAAGAATGCAGGTGCCATTTCTGCCAGCATTGCCAAAAAGCTTGCAGAACAGGAATATGATAAGTTCAGGATAGTCCAGGATCAAAAGTATGAATCTGACTTTGACAGGGTACTCAAAAAGCTGAGAAAAAATCAGCAATAAAGATCTTCGCCGGGGTACACTAAACTGTATATGGAGGTCTCATGTCCCTGACATATAATTTGTTATTCTCAGGATCACCGACCACTTCACCCTTAACAGGATCCCAGGTTATTTTTCTTCCCGTGCGGATTGCAATATCGCCCATGTGACTGATGGTATCGGATATTATTGCATCATCAAGCGGACAGAGTTCCTTCTCCTCACCCCGGATAACCGAAATAAATCTTTTACCCATCATGTTATTCTCACTTTTGATCCAGCCTTCTGAGTTCTTCGGGAAATTATTCAATCTTGTGTCAATATCAGGGATATCTGACTGAACGGATGATCTGCTGATCGAAATCCATCCTTTTGTGCCATAAAATGTTGTTCCATTGGTCTCTTTCATTTTTAGGTGATCAAGCATTCCCTGTACTGCAATATCATCACTTACAAAATGAACCTCAAGTCCATTCTGATATTTACACTTTACATCCCATGAAAAAATATTGTTATACAATCCTCCCGGAGCCCAGAATTGCCCGCTTCCTTCTGTTGTATACATTCCGGATACCTTCTCTTTTAATATCCAGACAAGTATATCGAGAGGGTGAGCCCCCCATCCCCCGAGAAATCCTATACTGTAATCATAATTGAACCATGAGCTGTTATTTGTAACCCGGTCGGGACAATAAGGTCTCAGCGGAGCAGGACCGGTCCACCTGTCAAAATCGAAATCCGGCGGCACAGGCACTTCATTGCAAACGGGAGATGAGACAGCATTCTTTCCGGGGCACCAGACATCAACTTTTTCAATATCACCTATCAGACCATCACGGATCAGATTATAGCCCAGCTGCATATGTTCGAAAGAACGTTGCTGCGTTCCGTAATGGAATCTCACATCATTTTTTTTCAGCTCCCGGGCAAGGACCATGTATTCAGGATAAC
>JAKQPD010000384.1 GCA_029564935.1 Bacteroidota bacterium | reverse complement strand
ACCGGATTTATTGAATTAAGCACCCTGGTGATTTTGATTCCTTCCGGTGCCGGATTATCTGTAAACTGGGTTTTTCCGGGAAAGAAAATCTTCGGATACTGGAGAGTGAAAGTAAAGATCTGAACATCATGTCCTTCAGATATGAGTTGTCTGGCAAGGCGTTCATTGTATGATGCCAGTCCACCCCTGTAAGGATGCGCAGTTCCCAGCAGAATGATCTTCATCCGGTTATTAAATAAGAAGCAAAATTAACAAAATTAAGGTGAAGATTAATAAGTGGAATTTAAACCACTTATACTCCAATTTCCTAACGTCCCTGCTGCATTTCGGTTTACCCCCCATTCCTGCTGCTTCTCTGTTTCACCCCCCATCCCCCCTGAAGGGGGGCTAAAATCAAACTGAATTACAACCCCCCTTTAGGGGGGCAGGGGGGTAAAACCATCAGTGAAATTCCGTATTTATTTTGTTACTATTCTGCTTTCTTTTGGCTGTACTTCTCCTTAAATCGCCTGTAAAGTTGTTTATGTTTATTGTCGAGACTTATATTCCTGCCATTAATGAATGCATATTCAACATTATTCGTCATCATGTCGAGAATATCGCCTGTTGAAACGACGATATTGGCATCCTTTCCGACTTCCAGCGAACCAGTAACATTTTCAATACCAAGAATTTTTGCATTATTAAGCGTGACGGTCTGCAATGCTTCCTCCTTTGTGAGCCCGTAAGCAACGGTTTGTCCGGCAACGAAAGGCAGGTTATACCCGTAAGCCTGGTTTGAGTAGGTCAGCCCGACAAGTATACCCTCCTTTTTGAACATTGCTGCAAGCTTGAAAGGAAGCCTCGTGTCGCTGTGTTCATATTCCGGAAGGGCATGAACATGTCCCAGTATGACCGGGATATTATTTTCTTTCAGGAAATCCTTTACGGTCCAGGCTGTTTCGTCGGCTCCTGTGAGAACAATTTTCTTTACGCCATATTTCTTTGCAAATGAAATGGCTGCAATGATACCTTTCGGTTCAGGGGCATTAATGAAAAGTGTCTTCGTTCCTTCAAACAGTCCCTTCAGAGCTTCAAGTCTCAGATTTTTATCTTCAGGCTTACTAACAGCATTATAAGCTACAGCATCTGAAAAGATCTTTTCAAGCTGCTCCACATTCCGGTCATAACTGCTTTCTCCTTCCCTGCCTGGCATCTGCGGTATGGCATATGCTCCTCTCCTGCCTGTCATCGGTGCTTTGAGCGGCCATCCCAGCATGATGCCATCATCTTCCCTGTAAATCGCATCTTTCCAGTTCCAGGCATCCAGCTGAACAATACTGGATGTTCCAGGCAACAGTGTTCCTGTCGGAACAATCTGGGCTATCAGTATCCCGTTCGACCTTACAACCGGCGTGACATGAGAATCGGTGTTATATGCTACTATTGACCTTACATTCGGATTAAGATCCCCGGTCTCCCTGTTATCGACAGTAACATCGACGCCGCTGATCTCCACCAGACCCAGACTTGTTGTCGGATAAATGAGTCCGGGATAAACATGTTTACCCGATACATCGATCACATCAGCTCCGGTCCGGTCTCCTTTAAATTCCGAAGCTTTACCGACCCAGGTAATTTTTCCTTTGGAAAATGAAATAAGTCCATCGTCAATAACATCCCCGGTACCTGTATGAATGATACCTCCCGAAAGAATAATTGTTGTTTTCTGTGAAGGAGCAACAACGGGGCTCTGTGCAATGGCATTCAGCATATATAATGCTGATATAATGATTGAAATGAATATTATCTTCTTCATAATCCCGGAATGTTAGGTATAGTTGGACGTCCTGATACATTTGGAGCACCTGCAGCAGGTTGCTGGGGAGTTTCCCTTAGGATATTTGCAATTATCCTGTTGCGTTCACTGTCTATCTCCTGCTTCAGCTTTGAATCAAGTTCCTCATCGAAATATATAACTCCGTCTACCATTGTTTTTGAGGCTCTTGCATAAACTGAAAGAGGATTATCGGTCCAGAGAACAAGGTCTGCATCTTTTCCTGCTTTGATACTACCCATTCTGTCATCAAGATGAAGTAATTTTGCCGGATTAAGTGTTACCAGCTTCAGTGCATCCGTTTCGCTGACACCTCCATATTTGACTGTCTTGGCTGCTTCCTGATTTAGTCTCCGCCCCATCTCGGCATCATCGGAATGAAGGCAGGTAAGTACTCCCTGACTCATTATAAGGGCTGCATTGTAATTTATCCCCTCATACACTTCATATTTATAATCCCACCAGTCGGCAAAGACTGACGCGCCGGCACCATATTCTGATATCTGATCGGCTACTTTGTATCCTTCATTGAAATGAATAAGTGAGTTCACCTTCAGTCCGAAATCCTTTGCAAGCTGCATGATCATGGTTCCCTCAGACTGGACATATGTATGACATTCGATAAAACTTCTTTTTTCAAGGACATCTACAATGGCATCCAGTTCCAGATCGCGGCGCGGAGGGATTTTTCCGATCCTGTCGGCAGGTTTCATGGCATTCCAGCTCTTCCATTTATTATTATAATCCACTGCTCTCTGATAAGCATCGCGGATTATCTGATCAACTCCCATCCTCGTATTAGGATAACGGCTTGCCATTCTTTTTACATTTTCACCGAGAGCATGTTTCAGGAACCCGGGCTGGTTCTCAATTTTAAGTTCTTCAGCATTATGGCCCCAGCGATGCTTGATAAGCACTGACTGCCCCCCTATCGGATTTGCCGATCCGTGAAGGATATGTGCTGCAGTTACTCCTCCGGAAAGCTGACGGTAAATATTCTGGTTCTCAGGGTCAACTACATCACCCACCCTGACTTCAGAGGTTATTGCCTGACCACTTTCGTTGGTCCCGTCCATAGCAATATGTGAATGTTCATCTATCAGGCCGGCAGTAAGATGCATACCGGTGGCATCAATTATCCTGGCTCCTGATGCAGACAGATTTTTCCCGATCTTCGAGATCTTGCCATCCTTCACAAGGACATCTGTTTTCAGGAGCTTTCCCTCTTTCTCGTTAGTCCATACTGTTGCATTCCTGAAAAGTACATCTTCCCTCCCGGGGATCTTTGTATAACCATAGGCTGTAAATGGATAAATTACCTGGCCGATGTCGGTTTTAGGTTGTGGCTTTGTCTGCCTGGGTGCATCCGGAGGAGTACCTGTATATTCAGCTATCCATTTTATCCACTTTCCGTTATCAGGTTGCCCTTCACCTTCCATGTTCTTGTCTGCAACATAACCTGACAGCCTGAATTTTACCTTCATTCTTTCGAAGCTTATGAGGACCAGGTCTTTATCCCTTGTCAATGTTGCACCCCTTATTTCCGTGGAATCAAGAACAAGTTTGATCGTTGGTTTATCAAAAGTTCCCGAAACAGTAAGCTTATATTTAACCGTATCGACCTTTAAATCATAAACACCACGTATATCTTTGACTCTCAGATCTACCAGCCTGTAAGGCTTTCCCTGTATCCAGTTCTCATAGATAATACAATTATCCTCAAAGATATTTCCTGAGGTGACAAGCAGGTTTGCGATCATATTATTCTTAACGGCTCCCAGAAGTCCGGTTGCACCGATCATCGCGGCCGGGGTTGCTGTGAGCGCTTTTAATGCTTCGTCAACGGGCAATCCGTTCTTTACCGCTTTCCTGAGATTTGTAAGGAAATCCGTACGGCGGCGCAGATCCGATGAAGTAATTGCAAAAGGTATACCTGCTTTTGATACGAACGAAAGGTTGTATGGAGCCATCTCGTAATGCTTGAGTCTTGACAAAGGAACCGTGACTGCATCATAAGGATCTTTAACATCGGGAGCTTCAGGATAATTTACCGGGATGATAAGGCTGTTGCCTGCTTTTTTTATATCCTCAACAGCCTGGTATTCATCACCTGCTCCTTTAATTATATAATTTATATTGAACTCTTTGCCGATCTTATCCGCTCTCATTATCTCAATTTTCTTCGAAACTTCAAATATCTGGGGAAGCGGGGAGTTTGAGATATATGCTTCCAGACCGTCATCATGAAAATATCCCTCAGGAAGCTGTTTGTACCACTGTGCATCATAATTAAGCTGACGGAGCAGGGCTATTATTCCAAACTGTGCCATTGGGTACATATCAGCCGATCTTCCCCTTGTGAAGGAGTAATTTGCTGAAGCCTTATTCTTAATTATCAGGCTGTTTGTTTTTCCTTCTCCTGTTGAAACAAGGGCAGATGTTCCTCTGGCTATTCCGTCGGCTTTAAATGTAACGACTGCACCGAAACCTATCTGGCGGTATTCTCCGGCTGTTCTGGAATCAGGTATAAATTCTTCCGAAACATTGTACGAAGCATTTATGCCATCATTCCAGTAGTCGGCGATCCTTGGTTCGGGAGTTGCAGTCTGCGCCTGCCTTCCTCCCATCTGCTGCATCATCAGGGCAGCATACGGATTGGACTCACTTCCTGAAGTTTGGGTCTTGATCCCGTAATTTCCTGCATATACATCAATAAATGAAGGATAAACGGTTTTCCCGGTAAGGTCATAAACAATAGTGCCGGGAGGGAAAGTCAGACCTTTGCCAACGGATTTAATACGTCCGTCAGAGATAAGAATATCGGTATTTTCAAGGGTAGTCTGGTA
>JAKQPD010000373.1 GCA_029564935.1 Bacteroidota bacterium | reverse complement strand
CAATCCTGCATAAAAATCAAAACCTCCGGGAAGATCCTGATCTTCACGTATAAAGAACCACCGGGCGCTTCCTTCTCCGCCATGTGCGAACAGAGTTCCCTCCTTCCCTCTTATACATGTGTAATCGCCGAACTTATTCGCATAGCTCGACGCGTATGAATGAAGTATCTTTTTATCATTATATGTGGCCAGTGCCTGGAAGGTATCGGGATTTTGTCTGATATCCGGCCAGCCGAAAATGCCGCCGTTTGCAACCATTGTATCCGGTATTGCAGTATCCATATAGAAATGTACCAGTCCGCTCGCATGACTCATCCATTGTGATGTTATTCCTCCCGAATATTCACGGAATATCCTGAATTCAAAATACTTCCATGGATCAAACGGTTCATAGGGTTTACCCAGAAGCCACCTTTTCCAGTCGGTATCTTCTTCACGTATTGCCTTTACATCAGTATCATCGGGATCGTGCCAGCGATGGTTATTATCGTTCCATACCTGTTCGATCTTTGTTATCTGTCCAAGTTTACCTGAGCGGATGATATCCCTCACCTTTATCTGCATCGGATCGCTGAGCCACTGGGATCCCATCTGTGCAACCTGCCTGGAAGACAGAACAGCTTCCCTGGCCAGCTTTGCATCTGCAACATCTGTTGCTAGCGGCTTTTCACAGTAACAATCCTTTCCGGCTTTTACAACTTCGGCAAGGAGCTTCGCGTGCTGAAAATCACCTGTAGCTATCATTACAGCATCCAGCTCCGGCATTTTAAGAAATTCCTCAGAGTATTTGAACTGTTTTACATCATTGCCGAAGAGCTTCTTACAGTTTGCGGCTGCCTTTTCCCGGTTATTTTTCCAGATATCGCAAACCGCTATGACACCCAGGTTCTTGTCTTTTTCCGACATTTTTACCATTCTCTGGTGACCGGTGCTTCGGGCACCACAACCAAGGAATCCGATATTTACACGATCGTTTGCACCGATGATCCTGTTATAGGAGACGGCACTTTGTGCAGATTTAAAGGTAATTGCAGCACCGGCCATCCCGGCAGCAGCTTTGCCTATGAATTTCCGGCGTGATAATTCATTCTTGATCATATAGTTAAATTTAATATAGAAAATTTATCTCTTAATTCTATCATCAAAGATAAAACAAATGGTTATTAACACAATAGTGAAGTTCAGGCTTCACTTTTATGCTATTGATCCATTGGTCAAGCAGTAACGCCCTGAGCCATGTGCCCTGTGCCCTGTGCTCTGAGCTCCGGGCATTTCTCTCCCCCACTCTCCCCTTCTCCCTCTCTCCTTTTCTTTCTTTCTTCGTGTCTGATGGAATACTTAGATTAGTTGCCCATTATAAACCCGGGAAGAAAAATTAACCTGATTGACCGTGATGACGTTCTGGATAATCGTAATATTTTAAAAGCGATAGGAAATGGACTTCGGGAGGGTATGCTTTTCAGGATTCGACCTCTCAGGAAAAGTGAAGTCAAGGCTTCACTTTTCTGTTTTAGAGAAGAGTACATGATCCTTATAGATATGGATACTAAGAATTTACTCAGACACACAGAGATAAATCAGAGAAAAACCTCTGTGGAACTCTGTGAACCCTCTGTGTCCCTCTGTGTAACTGATTTCTTTTCATTACCTGCAGAACATTCTGATTCTAAAATCAGTCCCGGAAGATTTTCAATAATAGTTTAATTTTCCTTATCATTACAATCATAATGCTATCCCGATTCTATTGATAGAAATGGTAAATCTCCATGATATAAAACCAACAGAAAGGATAATCTCACTAAGAGAGAAAACTATTTCTGCCGAAAGGTATCTTTCAATCGAACAGGCTAAAAT
>JAKQPD010000368.1 GCA_029564935.1 Bacteroidota bacterium | reverse complement strand
TCTTCGTATGTAAAACTCTTAACTGTTCCGGCCATTTCGGTTCAAATTTAAACATTATCTTCCAATATTCCAAAACAAAATTGGTTCTGGTATATACTGAATTTTTACTAACCATTCCCACGCCTTAAGATCATAATAAGGGTGGCATGGGAAAGGACATTCCTGATAGCTACGCTCCGTGTACTGCCACTGCTTATCTATCAGTTTCATCTTTACGGGACTCTCAAAAAGTCCGAAATCAAAGATTCCAGCTTTCTTCTGAATTGATTCTCGCTTCCTCTTGAGATTCCCTGTGCGGGTTAATATTCCATAAAGGGTTACGGACATTCCCAAATCGTGTAATCCTCTGTAGATACCTGCATAAATAGTTCCACTACCCACGCAGGTAACTACTGATTTTATATTTGGGTAATGTTGCATCGTTTCGATAGTCTCTACCCTAGTAGCCTCCATAGTCTCTTCAAATGGAAGCCCTAGAGGGAGCATTATGGAGTTCTTAAAGTTTCTCCGTAACTCGTTGGCAGCTATGTGAACATTCACAGATGCCATCCCGGCCTTTATCGGAATGATAATCGGGTCGAAGAGTTTCCACTGCTGTCGGTGGAATCGTAAAACATCTGGAGTAACCTTATATTGTGGATCAAATATAACAGCCTTCAGTCCTAACTCCTTACAGGCCCAAGCTACTCCCCATCCAGCCATTGAAATAGAGGTTTCGGTATATCCTACATACTCTATTCCATCCGCTTTTAGCTTACGTAAATGCTCTATAATTCCCCGGCACTTGGAGAAAGGAGGAGCTGGAGGGGGGAAACATAGATCATCCCTCTTAACTAGTACTCCACCATCATGCATTTCTACGGGGGTCATTTCAAATCTTTTAAAGTGTAAAACTCGGTAGTACTACCCTCAATGATAGCCTTACCCATCTCAATATCTCCCGTCCCATCGTATGTAAGATCAAAGATTTCACTTGAGGATTTACCCTGCTGAAGGCATTTCTTAAAGTGATGTGTGTTGAAAGTGCATGGATTGGGAACGTCTACTCCACAACAGGTGTTAGCCTTCTCCACCCATGATAGGCCTGAATTGACAAAGTCCGGGCATCCTAGAATGATATCATACTTCTTGGCTAGATCCAATAGCCGGGATAGGATTCGTTTCCACTGCTTGTCCCGGTTATGAAACCAAATCTTCTCAATGTCAACTCCGATGTCATTTAACCTTCGGGCTACAAAAGCATTGAAATGGAAATTGTACGTGTTATAACGGGTTACTCCATACTTCTTCAGTAACTTCAAGGTATTCTCGAAATCATCATCAGTGTGGAATCCCGGAATAAAAGGCTCTCCATTCACTCCTACGGGAATCCCCGAACGGCTCCACTTCTCAATCAATCTCAATCTGAGTTCAGGAGGATCAGTCCTTTCTCTTTCAAATAAGGACCAGTCTCTTTCCAATCCGGGAGAGATCACTGGCATAATTGTAATAATCCCTCTGTCATGTGCCCGTTTAATGTACCGATCATATTCCTCTAAAACAGACGGAAACCTTGTCTGAATCACGAACGACCA
>JAKQPD010000366.1 GCA_029564935.1 Bacteroidota bacterium | reverse complement strand
AAAGGTTTGTTCACAGACCTTTTGTCCCCGGATGTTATAAACAACAAGTTTGGCAGGTGACTTATCCTGAAAATAACTGATAGTAAAACTATTACGAATAGGATTGGGTTTCACTTCCAGTTGCAGAAAAGCAGGATTTTGGTTCTCATCTTCAACTGCATTAGGTATAATGGTTAAAGTGATCATATTGGAAGGAGAAGATATGTGGTCGGGAGAATAAAACGCACACACATAAAAAGAATAAGTTCCCGGTGTTAAATCGGAAATACTGCAGGAAGTTGTTTCTGCAGGTAAAGTTGTATACAGCTCTTCATCCACATAAACAAAATAATTATCTGGAGTAATTGATGGTGCCTGCCAACCTAAATGAACGGTTCCTTGAGCATCTACAAAGCCATTCAGAAATTGAGGAGCAGGATAATAAGCACCTCCCAAAGTTCCATCCGGATTTAAGCGCATTGCATAAATATCATAGTTAACGCCTTCCTCATAAGCCAGAACACACCAGCCGGCATTAGCAACATCCAAATCAAAATGCAGTTTGGGATTTCCCACGGAATCAAGAAAAATATCAGCACTCCAGGGACTGCTTTGATCACTTTTTACAGCATTAACTTTCAAGTGCTCATTGTAGCTGTCTCCCGGGTTAACAGCCAAAGAATAAATACCATAAGCGGTATCCTGATAAAAATAAGCTGCAACAGGATCGGAATAAGAATTCCCTTGAGCAATTATCTGTACTCCAGTATCTCCCCAAAGACGATTTCCCGAATAATCCATAAGCTGTCTGGCAAGGCCTATATTGTTCTGATCAGGATCGGTAGTGCGATACCAGGCAAAAACCTTTTCATTAACTGTGTCCACTGCCAACTTAGGATAATATTGCTGATTGAAAGTATCTGTGGAAATAAGAGTTCCGTTTTCAGATGTAGTAACAGTTCCACCGGAATTAACTCTTGCCATATAGACCTCATTGATCAGATCATTATAACGATCATCATACCAGGCAAGAACTGCTCCTCCATTACCATCAGACACAAATGGAATAATCTGTTCCCAGGCAGGTAAGCCACTTGCATTATTGATAGCTACATCCCAAATAGTTGTTCCCTGCGGAGAAAGTTTGGTTACAAAAATCTGACGGTTGGGAGCCCAAAAAGGTCCGCTGTCTATATAATATTTCAGCAATAAGTTGCCATCTCCGGAATCCAGCAATTGGGGCCAGGTAAAACTAATGGCATCACCGGCAAAAGTGAGGCCATTTGTTCCCCATAAAAACTCTCCGCTTGGGGATATCCTTTGCAGATGGATTTCCGTAGTAAGAG
>JAKQPD010000360.1 GCA_029564935.1 Bacteroidota bacterium | reverse complement strand
ATTTCTTTCCTTGATTTTTCTGTTGCCAGAAAATCTATCAGTTCAATTATCTTAGTTACAGACTTAGTTAGTGACTCAGTTACCTGCCTGCCTTTCAGAAGATCTCTGACATCCTCAACGACATCGCTTATATCACTGTCTAACAGTCTACTTAGTAGTTGAAAGTTAAGGGGCTCTGCCAATAATTCCACTACATCCCTGCGTGTTAACTTAGTTACTGACTTAGGTACTATCCAGTCGGGATGAGATGGTAATGTTACTAAAAACAAGGTTCTTTCTTCGTCGGTATAGAAAGCCGGACCCGGGTTCCCGTTCATTGACATTTCGTCACGAATCAGAGGAATACCTGTGGCTTTCCCTTCTGTTAGTTTAAGCTCTTTCAAAAAGTCACCGACTCTGCGGTTACGGTAGTCCCTTGCTATTACCCTGCGTTGTTGCAGATCAGCATTAGTAACAGGCGGCATTGGTCCCGGGAAACTAAGTATTTCAATTCTATCAGGTAAAACCTGCATCTCAATTGGTTTATTTTCTGAATAGCTTTTATGGTAAACAGCATTAGATACCGCCTCTTCTATTGCATTGTAAGGATAATTGCTTATAATTTTGCTTTCGGCTTTGCCTGCCAGTTTCCTTGTTTCGGTCCTGATAACCTCTGTTTTTATATATTCCAGGCAGTTAATAATTTGTTTATGCAGAGGCCCTTTGAATTCTTTTGATATGAAGTTTCTGCCGGAGTCATCTTTATGAACAACTACTTCAATCCATGCCCGGTCAAAAAAGAGGTGAGGATTATTATTAAAGAACATTAACCCAGAATTTACCGGTCGTAACGATTCTGACGGCCCGCGTGCAATTTGCATTGCTTTGCACAAATCAGCAAATGGCATGTTTGCACTTTCTTCAAATAAATCACTGCCTACCTGCTGAAGAAACTCACGAATTAATCCGAGTTCCAGGTGATTAATTTTGGCTTGCTGGTTAATCCTGTCATCGAAGGGCACTTTTGCCGTAAGTTCAATCAGACGAGTCTGATTGCTCCCCTGTGCAATAATAGTTCTGCTGCCTGATCGTATATAGTATTGTCTGCGTGCATCATCGCCCAAAGTTGATGGGCAGGAGTAAGGACGCATATCGCCGGCAGGGCACCAGATAACAAGTATATGCTTTCCGTCCAGTTCATATGGTTGTATTATTGGTAAATAATTGGGTTGGATTTTATAACATATGCCAATCATTTCAGCTTGTCGCCTGTCAAGGCTTTCAACAGGCAATCCTTCTGCTGGTAACTGAGGCATCCCATTGATGGAATTAATGCCCGCAATTACATACCCGCCGCCCCAGTTATTAATATCATTGGCAAATGCACAAACAGTGTGCATGATATCTTCGGGATTCCAACCCTTCTTAAACTCCAGTCTCTCCCATTCAATCACCCTGCCTTGTAAAAGCTCTAAAATGTTAACAGGTAAAGCCATTCTTTAAACAAGTTTATTTTCTTTTGCTGCCCTTTTTTCAGCCA
>JAKQPD010000434.1 GCA_029564935.1 Bacteroidota bacterium | reverse complement strand
TCAACCGGAAAAGAAATGGTTGTAAGGATCCCCTTGGTTCCTGGAATTACAGATATAAGAGAAAACCTGGATTCAATTGAGAAATTAGTCAGTTCAACCGGAAGGGATATCCCGATAGAATATATTGACTACAATCCACTTGCACGAAATAACTATGAAAAATTGAATCTTCCGTTTCCACAGGATGAGATAAGATCCTCAAATGTCAGATAATTGAAGCCGGAAACAATTATAAATTTCCTCTTTTTTTGAGAAAGGTCAGTCCCTGCCGGTTTTCCTTATCCAGAACACTGAATGATAAGGTCTCAGATTCAGATCCGCTCTGGTGAAAACCGATTCCGGATGATCCCTGTTGATTATTCTGGTTTTTATCATCCTGATGCCGCCGGTATGCGGATCCCATTCCTCAAGGCGGATCTTTCCCCGAAGCATTATGTCTGTTTTTATCTGATCCCTGCCTGTGTTAGCAAAGTAATAGACATCCCTCCCGTCAACAACCTTATGGATATACTGAAGGGCCGGAATAGCAGGATAATCAACATCAAATGCGATCCCGGTTTTACTCAGCATATCCCTCAGGTTCTGCCCGTCAGGGTGAGGAATGAATATGGCTTTACCTCCTGAAGAATTTGATTCATACAATATTTCATTTGCTAATTCACCCGGAAAAATTTTCCTGATGAGGCCTTTTATCGTATCGTCTTTCCCAATCTCCAGTGATTTGCCAGGAAGACGGGTAGTGAAAATCACTGTCCCACCATGATTGCAGAAATCAGTGAGCCTGGTAAGATTGCTTATTGAAATTACGGCACAGGAAGGCACAATTATGATTTTATAATCTTCATAATTATTAGTGTTCTGAAGATGGAGGTGACCGTCACGGATCGTACATTTTTCATCGAGGACTTCCGGATGAATAAAAGTAAAATCCTTACCGGCGTTATTTGTAAGCCAGTTGGCTACATCGATATAATCTATCTGCTTTACGGCATTATTAAAAAATTCATTCGAAGGATCAGCAGGCCCGTCAATATTTGCAGGTCCGGTTTCTGAATAAAAATAGTGTTCACTTAACAGGGAATTGACAGGATAAAGAATTGCAATATCTGCTACATGCCTTCCCGGACTC
>JAKQPD010000307.1 GCA_029564935.1 Bacteroidota bacterium | reverse complement strand
TCATAGACTCCCAATCCAAATAGTGCAAAATCATACTTAACAGGATCTTTCGAATCAAAACTTCTTAAAACTCCATCCAGTTCGTCAACTGCTTTAGAATCAGTTTGTCTACGCTTTAACAGGCCAAGCTTCCTGGCTACTCTTCCTGAATGAACATCAAGCGGACATGATAATATTGAAGGTGAAATTGAATCCCAGATGCCAAAATCGACACCTTTGTTGTCTTTCCTGATCATCCACCTCAAATACATGTTTATCTTTTTCGCCGCCGAACCTTTGAAAGGATCTGAAACATGCCTTTCTGTTCTTTTCTCATGAGGAAGCTCAAAAAATATTTTGTGTAACTCGTGAATTGCAGGCTGTAATGAATCGGATGTTTGATGCGTTTCAAAAATTGACTTCAGCCCTCCCCTGTTCCTGTAAATATGCCGGAGAGCTTTCAGAAAATAAGCAAGATCAACCAGATTGAAGGTCCTGTGTACGAATCGTACAGCCTGATCAAGTTCGCATTCGCTCGAATTCACAATGAATTCATAAGGTGAATCCTCGAGGATCTCCATCATCCTTACCGAACTTTTCAGGATCATCTTACGGTTTCCCCATGCAATTGTAGCCGCAAGAAATCCCGCTATCTCTATATCACCCTTTTCAGTATAACGATGCGGAATGCATATTGGATCATTCTCGATGAATGAGGGATTATTATATAATTCAACCTTTTCATCAAGAAACTCTTTCAATTCATTCCTTTTCAAACTCATTTCCATTAAGTGGGGATTATGTCCTGCCGGTTTCGGCGATTGGACGCCTTTAAAAATTTTAAGGCTTAATTTATTATCAGTCCGTCTTTGATCTGTAATATGCGGTCAGACATTTCCGCGAGCTGTCTGTCATGCGTAACAATGACGATGGTCTGGCCGAAAGAGTCCCTGAGCTTGAAGAAAAGTTTATGCAGTTCATTTTTGTTTTCAGAGTCAAGGTTGCCTGAAGGTTCATCGGCGAGTATTACAGAAGGGCTGTTTACGAGAGCTCTGGCAACTGCAACACGTTGCTGTTCTCCTCCGCTGAGCTCGGATGGCTTATGTTCAAGACGGTCAGTAAGTCCAAGGAAACCCAGCAGCTCGGCAGCTTTTGATTCAGCTTCGGCTTTCCCTTTGCCCGCAATATATGCCGGTATACAAACATTTTCAAGTGCAGTAAACTCAGGAAGCAGCTGATGGAACTGAAAAACAAAGCCAATATTATTGTTCCGGAACGACGCAAGACTTTTTCCCTTTAACCTGCTAATGTCAGAGCCATTATAATAAATCGATCCGCTGTCCGGACGATCAAGGGTGCCTATTATCTGAAGAAGAGTGGTCTTACCTGCTCCGCTTGCTCCTACGATCGAGACAACTTCCTTTTCCCTGATCTCCAGATCAATACCCTTGAGAACCTTCAGTTCACCGAATGATTTTGTTATTCCTGTAGTGCTTATCATGCTGCGGGAGAAATTCCGGAATATTATTAGTGTTCACTTAACCCTGCCCTTCTTGCCACCCCTTGCCCCCAGGTGCGCTCAGACTCAAAAGTCCCCATTGGGGCCTGTCTGCCAAAGCGACTACGCAGGCAGGGATTTAGGGGTGATTTATAAAGTAGGAAACAAAGAAAACTAGTTATCAGAAATATAATTATCAACTTTTATCAGTCGGTATATTCGTAATAATTATCCTTAGTGGCATCATCAACATCTTTCTTTATCTCATCTGCAACTCCGTTGACTTCGTTTTTGATCTCAGATGTCATTTCGTTCACGCCCTTTGAAATATTATCGGAGATCTCATTCACATCCTTCGTAACTGAATCAGAGATATCGGTCACTTCCTTTTTTATTGATTCGGCGGTTTCGTTGAACTCCCTCCTGATATCACTTGTACTTGTTTCAATTTCACGCCGGATATCATCAGTTGCTTTTCTGAAATCGCGCATGCCCTTCCCGAATGTCTTAGCTAATCCCGGCAGTGCGTCAGCACCGAAAAGCAGAAGTATAACAAGTATTATTACAAAAATCTCCGGTCCGCTCATATATCAATTCCCGTATATTATTTTAACAATGTAAAGTTACAAAAGAATAATTAATTCCGTTGCAACATTAACCGATTGTATTATATGCAGGGGCATTCCATGGAAGGCCCCTGGTACAAATATTTACATTTTCAAACCCGTTTTTGAAGATGTATCGTAAACCACAGCAGTTGCCACGAAAATCGAGGAATATGTTCCTACTATTATCCCGATTATCATCGCAAATAGAAATCCCCTGATAGTTGTGCCTCCAAGGAAGAACATTATAATAAGAACAAGGATTGAGGTTATACCCGTATTAAGTGTCCGGCTAAGTGTGTCATTCAGGGCAAGATTTAGAACTTCAATCGTGGGACGTTTCCTGTGGAGCGGAAGGAATTCCCTTACCCTGTCAAATACAACAACCGAGTCGTTTACAGAATACCCGATGACTGTAAGGATTGCAGCAATAAACGATTGATCTATTTCCAGGCTGAAAGGCATTATACCCCAGAGGAGGGAATAGATCCCTATAATTATGATCACATCATGTGCAAGGGATACAATAGCTCCGAGTCCGAACTGCCAGTTCTTGAACCGTACAAATATATAGGCGAACATCATTACAAGTGACAATCCGACTGCCCATACTGCTTTCCTCTGAATATCGCTTGCTATTGTTGGTCCCACTGTTTCCGAACTCTGCCTGTATTTTGTAAGAAATTCCTCTTTTGTAATATCCTTTCCGACCATTCCTTTAAGGCCGTCATAAAGAGCTGTTTCAACCTCATCATCAACTCCTGTTTCTTCAATTCTGTAATCGGTTGAAATCCTCACCTGGTTTTCAGAGCCGAATGTAACAACCTGCGGAGCTGTACCAAACTCGTCAGCCAGAGCTTCGGCTACATCAACTGTTTTAACAGGATTATCAAACCTGACAACATAAGTGCGGCCGCCTTTAAAGTCTATCCCGGTATTAAGCCCGCGGATAAACAGTGAACCGATACCTATAATTATTATTACTGCGGATATCAGGTAAAATATTTTCCTTTTCCCCATAAAGTCAATGTGGGTATCTTTAAGGATATTGGCTGTCATTTTGATGGAGAAGGAAAGGTTGGCATTTCTCTTCAGCTTCCATTCATAAATCAGCCTGGTAACATAAATTGCACAGAACAGGGATGTAAAAATACCTATTACAAGAGTAGTGGCAAATCCCTTGATCGGGCCTGTTCCGAATATATAAAGAACCACACCTGTAAGAAGTGTTGTTATATTCGAGTCGAGGATAGCTGACAATGCTCCTTTATAACCGTCGGCAATAGCCAGTTTGACACCTTTCCCTGCCCTGAGCTCCTCCCTGATACGTTCATAGATCAGCACGTTTGCATCAACCGACATACCCATTGTAAGAACTATACCGGCAATACCCGGGAGTGTAAGAACGGCACCCAGTGATGCCGAGACACCCATAAGCAGGAAGACGTTCCCGAAAAGTGCAATGTCAGCGATACCGCCTGCACTACGACTGTAGTAGAACAGCATATATGCCAGAACGATGATAAAGGAAAATACAAAGGATATCAGACCGGCGTTAATGGCTTCTCTTCCAAGTGTAGGACCAATAACTGTATCTGATATTATCCTGGCAGGAGCGGGAAGCTTACCCGATTTGAGAATATTTGCCAGGTCGTCAGCTTCTTCAATTGTAAAATCCCCGGTGATCTCGGTACTTCCTGTAGGTATCTCCCCGACAACCCTCGGATATGACCGTACATAACCATCGAGAACGACTGCAATGCATCTGTCGACGTTCTCGCGGGTCATTCTTGCCCAGGTTTTTGCACCTTCGGCATTCATATTGAAATCAACCTTTACTTCACCGCCTGTAACACCTGATGTAGGCCGCGCGGAAGTTATAACTTCACCTCCAAGAGGTGGACGACCGTCACGGGTTGTGATCTTAATTGCATGAAGCTCATAAAGGCTGTTCGAAGGATCATACTTATGCGGATTCTGGCTCCAGTAAAACCTTAGATCTCTCGGGAAAAGAGCCTTTACCTGATTCATTTTAAGGTAAGAATTGACTTTCGCAGTATCTATTCCCGCAGCCAGTCCCACCATACATGAAGGAAGCGCTTCACCCTGCTCGGTGACACGGGGTGTCAGAACTCCGAAAAGAGGATTCTGAAGGGCAAATTCCTCCCTGGTCGCAGCCTGTGCTGCTTTTGTTGTATCTTTATCAATAAGGTCCAGAAGATCCTGATTCTCTTTTTTGGTTGTATCGGCAACTGCAGTACCTGTTTCAGTCTGATCTTCCGGCTGGTCAGCCTTCCGTGTATTCTCTTCAATCCCTTTGAGAAGATCATTCGCAGCAACAAGATAGCCTATCACTTCTGCGTTTTCATATGTTTCCCAGAACTCAAGATTTGCCGTTCCCTGAAGAAGTTCCCGGACTCTTTTCGGATCGGTCTGACCTGGAAGTTCAATAAGTATCCTGCCCTTGGTAGCAAGCTGTGTAATGTTAGGCTGGACAACACCAAATCTGTCTATCCTTGTCCGAAGGATATTAAATGCATTAGTTATTGCTGTAGATACTTCGGTATCAAGCACTTTCAGAACATCTTCATTAGAGGAGTTGAAATTTATCTGATCTCTCAGATCAACAGTATTGAACACGGAAGCCATCCTGGCACTGGGGTCAATCTCTTCAAATGCTCTGCCAAATAATGTCAGAAAATCCGACTGACTTTCCTTCTGAAGCTCTTTTGCCCTTGCCAGTGCACTGTTAAAAGTTTTATCATTGCTGTAATTTGACAGGGCTTTTAGAATATCTTCCACCGAAACTTCAAGAATGACATTCATCCCTCCTTTAAGGTCAAGCCCGAGATTCAACTCCCTTTTCTGGCACTCCTTAAAAGTATATCCGAGAAAACTCCAGTCCTCTTTCGGCAGTGCCGATATCGAATCAATATAATAGGTCTGTTTGACCAGATCTCCTTTTGCATACACTTTGGCATCCTTCTTAACTTTCGAAGTTGCAGCGGTGAACGATAACTGATAAATTGATACCAGTGCCAAAGCTATTGCCAGGATAATAATAGCTGTTTTGTTCTGCATTTGTATATTATTTGAATTATTCCGTGAATTTTCCCGATACTTAATAATCGAGGCGCAAATATATTAAATTTTTATATAAAAAAGGCTGAATATATTTTATCCAGCCTGTTCTGTATATCAGTGATATCAAATACTAATCCAGTAATTTCTCATATTCGGTTTCAAGAGGTTTTCTGTTAAGAAAATCGTAAAGTGCAAGAGCTCTCATATTATAAAAGTATGTCCAGTAGTTCTGCAAGGCCTGAACATAGGCCCTTCTGTTTGTGTCTTTTCTTGTATCTGCATTATTAAGTTCAAGCACAGCGATCTTTCCGATAAGGAATCGCGCTTTTGTAACTTCGAACATTCTTGCGGCCACAGTATCGGATTTTGCTGCAATTGCTACCTGGTTAGCCTGGAGGTTGAACTGTTCCACATCCAGAGTAAGGTTCTGGTCGAAGTCGATCTGCGAGAGCCTCGACTGGACTTCAGCAAGTTCGAGACTCGATTTGGCCATCTGGTATCTCCCGCGTCCC
Source organism: Bacteroidota bacterium (assembly GCA_029564935.1). Taxonomy (GTDB): domain Bacteria; phylum Bacteroidota; class Bacteroidia; order Bacteroidales; family VadinHA17; genus LD21. The sequence continues at coordinate 6,543 of JAKQPD010000307.1, read as the reverse complement.
AGACCCCAGTCAAGTATTGGCAGTGTAATTCCCAGCCGGACAGTCTGCTGACGGTTAGATTCTGTGTAAGCATTTGCAAAAACAGGATCCTGGTCACGAAGGCCGAAGGACGCAATAAGATTTGCATTAAGTCCCTTCTCTGCTTTTGCCTGGGCAAGGTTGCTCTGGGCTGTCAGGAGTGTAAGCTGCTGATTGAGCATTTCCGGATTATTTGCGTGAGCAAGGTTAAGCACTTCCTGAACATCCACCTGAAGATCAGGAACCGATGACGGAAGGATAAGTTCAAGTCTTATATTTTCATTGAACCCAAGAAATGATCTCAGCCTGATTTCCCTGTCCTTAAGGTTCATGTCAGCTTCTTTCCTGGAGGTTTCCGAGTTGAGCCAGGAGAGCTGCATCTGAAGCAATTCGTCTTCAGCTATTGTCCCCAGTTGATAGCGCCCCTGGGCCATTCTGTATAAGGTATCTGCATTTAGATAATTTGTTTCCGCGATCTGCTTATTTATCTGGGCAAGGGCTAGATTAAAGAATTGACGGACCGCCTCGGTATGTACGGTCTCAATGTCTGAAAGGAAGGTCTTTTTGGCTGCTTCATATTTCAGAGGCTCGGTCCTTTTCTCCCACTTGAGGGAGTTATAACGGAATAATGGCTGAACAAAACGGACACTCAGAGGAGCAGTAATATATTTATTCCTGTCTTCATCCTTCTCAAAGTTCGTTTCAAGAGTAAGATCTGATTGTAATGCGATCGTCCCTCCGGTTAATCCAATATTCTGAAGAAGCGATAACGATCCTATAGTCTGAAGGATATTTGTTGAAACATAGTCGTATTCCCCGACCTGGGAATTCCATACCCTGCTGTAAGCTGTGCTGTAATCGGGCGTAGTCCCGGTGAGTGTCAGAGCCGGCCGGTATTGAGCCACATAAGTTCTGTACTGCCAGTAGCTGGAACGGAATCTGTGTTTGGCCATCAGTGCATTGGGCGACTGGTCTTCAGCAAGTTTAATGACTTCTTCGAGAGTCAGTTTTCTTATCTGCTGTGCTGCAACCTGCTGCATTGTCAGCAGGAAAATTCCTGTAATTACAGGGATTAGTATTCTCTTCATTGTAAATATTTTATTCATACCTTAATGATTCTATCGGATCTCTTTCCGAAGCACGTTTTGCCGGGGAATATCCGAAGATCACCCCTACTGCAGCAGATACGCCAAAGGCAATGAAGACGGAGAAGAACGACACTATTGTCATTATTCCGGCAATCTGCTCAATCAGTTTTGCCATTATAACACCAAGGAATATTCCGATGAAACCGCCCGATACACTAATAAGGACTGCTTCGGAAAGGAACTGAACAACAATATCCATTTTTTTGGCGCCGATAGCCATTCTTGTCCCGATTTCTTTTATCCTTTCCATTACTGAAGCAAACATTATATTCATGATGCCTATGCCGCCCACAACAAGAGATATACTGGCAATAGCTCCAAGAACGATGTTGAATATATCCTTTGTTCTCTGCTGCTGTTTTAAAAGAAGTTCGGGAACAGTTATTTCAAAATCCTTTACATTGGAATGACGTCTTGTAAGCATACGGCTGAGTATCTCTGTCGAAGGGTTGATCTGTTCTGTTTCGTTAACCTGTACCACAATCCTGTCGAGCTGGTTGTAATTTGTTTCCACATCAGAATTTGCGTCAGAACTGCTTACAATGATCCTTCCCATTCCGCCACCGGGTCCTCCCATTATCATTACATTTGATGAAGCTTCCGATACCAGCTTGGTGTTAACAAGTGCCCTGTTCTGGTATCTCAGAAGCATAGTCTGAACCGGGATATAGATATTGTCATTATATACATTTACTCCTTTTTCTTCGAAACCAGTCAGACTGACGGTGGTTTTCTGAAGTACTCCGATCACCTTCAGCCATATCCCGTTGAATTTTATATACTGACCGATCGGATCAACCTTGCTGAAGAATTTGGCTCTGATATTAGCTCCTATAATACAAACCTGAATTCCATTCTCTTCCTGGTAGGAATTGAAGAAAGCGCCTGATACAAGAGGAAGGTTATACAGGTGGAAATAGTCATTGGAAACACCAACCAGTTTGGCGGTGTATTTCACACCGTTCATCATGGCAGTTGAGTTGAATGATATTTCGGGGCTTATCCGCTTAACAGAAGGGAGTGTTTCTCGTATTGCGTCAACATCAAGCATGCTCAGTCCTCTCGAGAATTTCTTCGTCTGCTTTTCTCCCTCTTCACCTGATGAAGTCTGATCCTGAACGATTGGGTTAATCAGGATGTTGTTAACCCCGACCATTTTCATCTGCTCCATGATCTCCTGTTTGGCTCCCTTTCCTATTGCCAGCATGGCGATAACAGCAGCAACGCCGAAAATGATCCCGAGAGCCGTGAGCATCGATTTCAGCTTATTTGAAATGATGGATTCGACAGCGATCTCAATATCATGAAAATATCTGAAAATAAATTTAAACATCTGTGGCTTTATTAAGAGTTACCTGTTGACTGTTGGTTCCTGACCGGGTTGTCTGGCCTGACTGCCTTCCTGATTGGGGGGTCGTTGTGTCTGTTGTCCCTGAATAACTGTGCGTTGCCTTAATGAATCTCCTCTTGGTCCGCCCTGTGGCATGTTACTGCGCATTTCCCTGAATCTTCGCATTGCAGCCGTATCCATCTGTCCGCCGTTCCTCATGTTCCGGAATTGCTGTCTCATCTCCGGAGTCATTTCCATCATATCCCCTCTTCCGCCGAATCCTCCACCTCGACGTGACTGTTCATTTGCCCTGCGCTCTTCTTCTTTTTTGGCTTTTTCCTTCTCTTTAATTATCGATATCAGGTTCTCACCAAGAAGTTTTGTAAATTCTTCCGGCTTCTCCGGAGTATTGAGATAGAGTTCTACACCCGGATCGATTCCCTGTTCAACAATCACATTATTTTCATTTGATTCTCCCAGCACAACGATCTGCTTGTTGCCGTTCTTCAGATAAACAAAGGGGATACTGTCAGCACCGGTCTGGACACTTTCAAGCGGAATATAAGTCACATCGTCGATGGTTTTGGTGACTATCTTATTACCTGTTGTCATTGACGGACGCAGAATAGGGTCTGAACCGTTTATCTTGATAATCACTTCAAAAACCTTGGCATCCGCATTTGGAAGTTGCTCTCCGATATTGGCAACACTTGTTACTGTTCCCTGGTATCTCTTTTCAGGAAATGCATCTACAAGTATGTCTACCTGCTGACCTGTCTTTACTTTGCTTACATCAATTTCATTCACATAGGTTTTGGAAATCATTGTTGACATATCGGGAAGAGTTGCAACCACATTATCCCACGGGCTTATGGATGAACCGACCTTCCTTTTGGCGCCTGTCCTGTCGCGTTTATAGATAACCATACCTTCCGACGGAGCATAAATTATAAACTGTGAAAGCACTTTCTGAAGATCTGCAACTCTCTGCCTCTGCTCTGCAAGTCTGTTCTTGATGGTCCTCATATCTGACCGTGCCTGTTCAACCTTAAGCTCATAACCTCTTATCGACTGTTCAAGTGAACGCTGAGCCTTGTCGAGAGCGATTTCGGCCTGCCGGATGGTTGTCGGCGGCTCATATTTCGATTCCTGCAAAGTTATTCCGGCTTCTTCAACATTAAACTTCAGGTTCTTGATCTGATCCCTCAGATTGCTCAGGGTAACTGCTGTATCCAGCATCTTCACCTCAAGGTTTGTCTCATAAGTGACCAGATTTTCAAGCTCATCCTTAAGACTATTATCGAATGATGTCCTGTCAAGCGTGGCAATATAGTCACCCGCTTTAACCTCGGTACCTTCAGTAACAAGGTCGGTGATCTTTATATCCATCGCCCTGATATTCCTGCTCTGAGTAAACTCAGGTCCCCGTATGTCAGTTGAATTCTCAGCCTGCAGTTCACCAGTTGTGGTAACCACAATGTCAAACTGACCTTTTTTTGCCTCCACAAAAAGATTCTGCATATCCTTCTTAGCTCCGGCTCTGTTGATGACAATCAGAGCAATGATTGCCACAACTGCAACAACAGCTGTAATAATGGTCGCTTTCTTCATTATTATTTCATTTTAAACAGTGACAAATGTATTTAAAAGGCTGGCATTAAATGTTTTAATTAACAATCTTTAACACCTGTTATCGTTCAGTTGCCTGAAGACATCATAAAGACATCCATTCAGGTATTTTTATTCCTTACCTCACAGGAATTATTTTTTTTTAACAATTGTTATGACTTTTTCAGCCAGTGCCTCAGCTTCCTGCTGTGATTTCTTTTCAGCATAAATCCTCATTATTGGTTCGGTATTTGATTTCCTGATCTGGAACCAGCCGTCGGGAAGGTCAACCCTCAATCCGTCCCTTTCATCGATCATCATATCGCGGAATTCATACCTGACCGACCCGAGTATCTTGTCGAAATCTGTTCCCGGTTCAAGCACAAGCTTCTTTTTTGCAATAACATATGCCGGGTATATACTTCGAAGCGAAGAACACTTCATCCTGCTTTTTGCAAGATGTGTAAGAAAAAGTCCTGTACCTGCCAGGGCATCCCTGCCATAATGAAGTGCGGGGTAAATTACTCCCCCGTTACCTTCTCCTCCGATAACCGCGTTCCTTGCTTTCATTTCCTCAACAACATTAACTTCTCCTACAGCTGCTGCAAAATAGCTGCATCCGTATTTTTCGGTAATATCCTTAAGTGCCCTTGTTGATGACATGTTTGATACTGTGTTTCCCGGGGTGTTCTGAAGAATATAATCAGAAACCGAGACAAGGGTGTATTCCTCACCGAACATCGATCCGTCCTCGCATATAACAGCCAGCCTGTCAACATCGGGATCCACAACTATTCCAAGATCCGCCTTCTCCCTCACGACAAGCTCAGATATATCTTTAAGATTTTCCGGCAGCGGCTCAGGATTATGTGCAAACTTCCCGTCGGGATTAGTATTTAATTCTATGACTGATTTTACTCCAAGTGCTTTCAGCAGTTGGGGAATAATGATCCCTCCGACAGAGTTAACACAGTCAACCGCAACCTTTAATTGTGCCTTTTCAATTGCAGCCCGGTCTACCAGGGCAAGTTGCAATACCATATCGATATGTTTACTGTCCCATGAGCGATCAGTGATCAACCCGCCCTCATGTCCGGCTTCGGCAAAAATAAAATCCTCATCCCTGGCAATATCAAGGACCTCTTCCCCGTCTCTTGCCGACAGGAACTCACCTTTTTCGTTAAGCAGCTTGAGTGCATTCCATTGTGAAGGATTGTGACTTGCAGTTATAATAATCCCTCCGGCAGCTCCTGTGCCTGCAACAGCCAGTTCCACGGTCGGTGTCGTTGCCAGTCCAAGGTCGGTTACTGTAATACCCATGCTCCTCAGTGTACTTATAACCAGATCGCTTACAACCGGTCCGGAAATTCTTGCATCACGGCCTACAACCATATTACGGACATCCTTATTCCTCCTTTTTACCCAGGAACCAAAAGCCGCACTGAATTTTACAATATCAACAGGCGTGAGATTCTCTCCCGATCTGCCTCCTATTGTGCCTCTTATACCGGATATTGATTTTATCAAGGTCATAGTTCGATATTTTTAAGCCCGTAAAGGTGCAAAAAAAACATTAAATTATAAATTGTCAAATAATTGTACCTTTGCAGCCTGAAAAACGATCCATAATGGAAAACCGGAAAAAGCAACAAAGCAGGGCTCCCGAAGAAATCCGGCTCAACAGGTATATTGCCTCAAGCGGACTCTGTTCCCGGAGAGAAGCTGATGAAATCATTCTGAAGGGATATATATCTGTCAACGGTAAACAGGTAAAGGATCTTGGCACAAAAGTAAAATCAGATGATGATGTAAGGTATAAGGGCAAGAAACTATCGTCAGAAAAGAAAGTTTATATCCTTATGAACAAGCCTGCCGGGTATGTTACTACTGTTGAAGATCCGCATGCTGAACATACGGTTATCGATCTTGTAAAAAATGCCTGCACCGAAAGGATCTATCCGGTAGGACGGCTTGATAAAGATACAACAGGACTGTTACTTCTGACAAATGACGGGGATCTTACCAAAAGACTTACCCATCCGAAATATGAAAGAAAGAAGATCTATCATGTTTTTCTCGACAAACCTGTAATAAAAGCCGATCTGCTTAAGATTGCAGAAGGTATGGAACTCGAAGGAGAGGTAGTAGCCGCTGACTCGGTTGCTTATGCCGACCCGGAAGACAAAAAACAAATAGGTATTGAGATCCACTCAGGACAGAACAGGGTAATCAGAAGGATTTTTGAATCGCTTGGTTACAGGGTTAAAAAGCTGGACAGGGTATATTATGCCGGACTTACAAAGAAGAACCTGCCCAGGGGAAAATGGAGATTCCTTACACAGAAAGAACTTGTCATGCTGAAAAGAGGTATTTTTTAATGACTATGAATCACAGATCTGGTTTTGTAAATATCCTGGGAAATCCCAATACCGGCAAATC
>JAKQPD010000303.1 GCA_029564935.1 Bacteroidota bacterium | reverse complement strand
AACGTTTCAAAGTCCATTACTGAATTTATTCTCATGAAAGGCTGAAATTCCTCAAATATGCGTATCAAAGAGTTTGAGGCTTCAATGGTCTCATTTACTGACCTTTCAAACTCGGCTATCTTATGCCGATCCGTGTAGATTTTAATTCTGTTCATTTTTCTATTTATTTAATTCAACAATATTCCAAGTTCATCCAGCACCGGCATCGTTGCTGCGCCTCCTGATTGTGCGATTGCGTTCAGTCGATGCCGTCCGTTCAGAATAACTCCGTTTTTAGTTATCATGATCGGCGCCTTTTTTGACACCTCCCACGTTCCCGCCTGTATCAGGGCAATGAACTGATGAAGTTTTTCCTGATCAATGGGCTTTTGTCGTGGAAACATTTTGCAACAGCTCAACACTTCCTGTGCTTTGGCGGCGGTGAGCAGAACCATGACGGGTGTGCCGTACAGCACTGGTGATGCGTAACGTCCATATCCTTTATCTGCTGAAGGAACCGGCATAGGCTTCGGGCGGCTCCGGGTTATTCGGGTCTGCTCAATAAGACTTTTAATGCACTCCTGCCGCTCTGGTGAAAGCCGGTGCCTAATCGATTCCAGATATTCGGCGGCGGTCATGTGCGGATTAATACAAACTTGTGAAACGGGTACTTTTCATCCAATTGCGCCCGTGTAAGGCTTTCGCCTTTGTAAGCATACGTTTTGCCGTCCGCATTTATAAACAGCATTACGGGCATGGCAAATTTGCTTGCCGCTTCACCGGGCGTTAATTGGTGATCCCTGGCATAACGCATAATTATCAGGCGTTGCTCCCGTCCGGGTTCATACCCTAGGATTTTTGAAAGTTCATCTGTTTGCATCATTCGTTTGTTTAAAAAAGTGATTACCTAAGATTATCAATTGCTCTTCTGAAAGTGAATCTAAATTTGCAGTCAGGTCAATTATTTGCGCCTTCGGCAAGTAATAGGCCAGCAACTTGCTTAATACGTCCAAATATTTAAAATTGTCTTTACTGCGAACTTGTGCAAGTGCCTCCGTGATATTATCCAATTCATTATTTAAAATTGAGTTGAAAACCTCCCGTGCTTCCGCCGTTGTCCTATTTGGCGCACCCTTTCGCCTGCCGTCTGGGTTGCCGCTCTGTCCTTTTTTGAATGCCATATCTGTTGTATTTCGTTGTTGTTTGCAATTAATTCAGGTCAAAATCTGATCTCAGGTTCCGCCTTACCGTGATCCGTCCCAGTGCGTCGGTCTGACATTTTGTTGCTGCGATCTTTGAATACTTTTTATAAATCAGAACGCAAAGTTTCATTGTCGCTCCATAATCGGGATGGCCTTTGTGCTGCTCCGTTAACTTATTCATGAACAGGGTCAGCGAATCCCTGACGATTACCGCTGAAACGATTTCAAAAAGTTCATTATCCATTGTCTGAATTTTTAATTGTAAATCCCTGTGATTCAAAATACGATAGCCATTGCGGCACATCACTCTTTAAAATGTAGTGGCTCGCCTTTATTTCGCCTGTTGCCCTCTTCAATATTTCAACGATCGCAAAGTGAGGATCAGTGTCAGATTTGAATTTGACCTCATGAGGCGAATGCGATTTAGTCATAGTCAATTCAGTTGCCATATCTTATTTTTTACACGATTCCTTTATAAGCTCCCCAGCCGGAGCCAGGGAGCTGGCAGACTTCTTATCATCCACCACAGTGACAGAAGCCTGATTATCTTTTTTAAATTTCTTTATCTGCCGTTTCATTTTTCCGCTTAACCGACCCCATCTTACAATATCATTTTCAACTAATTGCAGCGTTTTTGTACGAATTATGGGATAGAAGGTATTAAGGGGTGGTGTAGATTGATTGGAATTGATAGGTGTAGATGTGTTTGAAGTTGCTGAATGTGATTTGAGTATTTGAGCCTGTTTGATTTTGATTTTCGGCTTCAGTCCTGTTACCTCTTCAATAGTTTCAGTCATGACCCTGGCGACTTCTCCGGCCCTGTCTCCGGCCACAAGTAGAATCGCTGGAAGTATTGAATCGTGCTTCGTGGTGAACATCACATCAGGCAGTTGCTTGCGAATTGCCGGAACACAATGATTCAGGATAACATCTGATTCAATTCTCTGAAGTAAAACAGCGAGACGATTGTGACCTTCAGACTTAATAAAGGTGAACATCCTGAAGACACTGGGAAATTCATCCCTGAACATCCTCACATCCTTTGAATACCGGACGGCGGTATTCTTGCTGAACAGGACTGTGAAGCACAATTCTTTTACCTCGTCTCTGTCTGAGAGATTAAACAGCTTCATCATACCCTCATAAAACTCGCCCGAAGTTGCCAATAGAGCATACCGCTTAACATCATATTTGTCAGACAATTGCAGTCTTTTTGTATCAATTGTAAGTTTTTGGCCTAAATAGCTCCTCATGACCCGTGTCACTTCAGGTGTAGGATCAAAGAGACAGACAGAGAAAAATATCTGTGAATTGCATATGTCCAGCTCCTGTAACGGCTTGCCCTCAATAGTGAGATGCTGCACCAGCTCCGACGGCAGTCGGGTGAAGTTGGTGTCATATCTGAAGTTTGTGTCATTGACCGTGTGAAATATCTCACCCCTGTATATCTTTTCAACTTCGGCCAGGGAGTATGTTCTCCGTGCTTCCGCAGCTCGCTTGTCTTCAGTGGCCTGATACATTGCTTCAATCGTTTCATGTGCTGCGGACACATCTATTCTGACCCGTGAAGTCATCATGTTCAAGTCAGGATATTTGCGTGAATTGTGTTTCGCAATCTCGCATCGTGCCTCCTGAATCCGATTAAGTAAGGCCATGTCTGTAATCGTCCTGAAGACTGCCGGACCCTGATATTCTTTTGCTATCCGGTACAGGCGACTGTTACGGCCTGCGAAATGATTTTTTACTTCAATCACTCCCTCTTCATTCAAGTAATCAATATACTGGTATGCGTTAGGCACGACGGCCCTGAGATAATTCATGTGAAGTACAGACCAGGCTCCTGGGTGTTTATCTTGTGGGTGGGTCATTATGGTGGAGAGTAAATACATCATGCGTGACCTTTTGTATGCTGGTATGGGTGGCCGGTTATCGTCAAGCTCCTGAAGTAGCCGGAGTAAATTATCTGTGAGGATCGCATTGTATTTTACCTTTTCTTTTTTCACTGTGGTGGAACTGTGAGTTGTTACATCTGAATTGTCATTTGTTGAGGCAGTGGCTCATGTGTTATGAAATTCGGATTGCAGAAGTCGCCAAAAAGATCACGAGCTGCACGATCATAAGCCTTTGCGGCTGTAACTTCTGACCGATAACGACCTAGATTTATCACTTTTTGATCGCAGCATATTTGACTATGCCACAAGTAATTTTCACGATAAACGCCTTTGTAATTTGAGTACCCTCTTCCCTTTGCTCTGTTGCGTGAGTTCTCTGCCCTGGAACAGGTGCGGATCATTGCCCGACGATTGTCGAGCTTGTTGTGATGAATGTGATCAACTTCAATCTCAGGCTGGTCAACAACTCCTAGAATCAGACGGTGCATCATGACCTGCTTACCCTCAATTCGAGTTGATGCGTAACCTTGACTGTTGAGATGCCATTTGTATTTTAAAATCAAATCACTGTCACTTCTGTCAAAGAGACAAAGATGATCCACCCCCCTGGAAGTGATCAACAGCGTCGCAAAGTTCTTATCTGGGATCATCTCAGTTATCGGGTGAGTTCCCTGCCGTTAGCGAGCCATTGATCAATTGCACTTTTCCGGAAGTACAATCGCTTTCCGTGCTTTTCATAAGGTATGGACCTCTTCCAAATCCATTGATACACAGTTTGTCTTGCAGGGTGATCCGGCAAATATTGGAGAAGTTGATCCACCTCCATTAAATAATCGGTTTCAGGCTTCTCCTGCCTGGCTCCTAATAGATAATCGATTTTGTCGTGCAGCTCTTTTACAGCTTGCGGTAAATTTTCAAAAGTTATTGCTGTCATATCATTTTTTATTGTTTGACATAACAAAGCAATAAGTTATCATAAACACTTGCAAGTGAATGACATAGGATAAAAATGCCTAATTTTAAGCAAATTTACCCTAATTGAATATCAATCAGTTAAGAAATAGAGGAATAGAATAAATACTAGTAATGCCAATTCTTGGCTATTCCGAAGCAATAAGTAAGATAACTGTCAGAAATTACCTTCTCCCCCATTTTCATTTCTATTTTATTCTTGGCACAATCTTCACGATGCTCTTGTTCGGTCATGATAGGATTGGCTTTTAATCCGACTTTATAGAGGCTCATTATTGCTCCTAAAATACATACCGATTTATATTCTGACAGCATTTCTACATCCATAAGCTCCCTAATTATTTCTGTCCCTATTGATTTTATGATAGGCCCTGATACTCTCTTTGGCCCTTCATTAAATATCCTGTTCTGATAGATATAGACACCAAGCATTCCGTTCATTGAAAACTCATCATCCTTATGCTGTTTCAGTTTATCCAGTGTTGTGTTCATTGCCTCGTGTGCTGTTTGATAAAGCCGGTCAATAAGGTAGGGATTAGTGATAGTGAATGAGATATTATCGCATTCAAAGCTCACTTTTCTGATTGGTTCCGGTCTTGCTTCAAAGTGAAAGAGGCCGGATAAATCGTTAATGTTAAATGTCTGCTCCATCTGCAATGCCCATTCTAATGACTTCTCTGTATAGGAGATTAATCTGAGAATATTGTCAAGGGGCAGATTGTAGTGCTGGGCAAGTTTTTCGGCAAGATCAATCTCATCCTTTATGAAATAACTTCGTCCTGGAGATTTCTGATATCCTTTGAGCGGATAAAAAAACTCCTGTATAATGTCCCTTTTATAATTTGATTCTGCCATCACACTGCCTTTTGATTATAAACTGCATCTTCAGTTTTGGATGACTGCTGTTCCCTTGTGGCCTTTTCAAATCCTTTGAGATATGACTTTGTCACCAATACAGAAGAGTGCCCTAACTGTTCACTGATATACTCGGTGCTGGCTCCGGTGTTCTTTGAGATTGTCGCCCATGAGTGACGAGCCACATAGCTAGACACATTATCTTTTATCTTCACTGCCTTTGCTATTCGCTTCAGGTGCTGGTTAACCATTTTTGTCAACTGCCTCACTTCGGCAAACTTTCGCTCTTCATCCCACTCTGGCCGGAGAATCGGAAATATAAAGGAATCATACCCCACTGCCCTGATACCATGAGTGTCTATAATTGATTGCATTCGCTTTGTTATCGGAATCTGCAAAGGCTCTTCAGTATTCTCTTCTGCCTCTGTTTTCTTACGGACAAACACTATCTCATTGCCTTCAATATTTGAATATCTCAATCGTGCTATGTCTGTCATATTCATGCCGCAGGCTAGAAAAGAAAACATGAACATATCACGGTAAAATTGTGCTTTGGGATCGTCGGTCTGATAGTTCGCAATGAGGCTGATCTGTTCTGCCGTGAGTGCGATCTTGCGTTTGGATGATGTTTTAGGCTTGTGTTCATTGAAGGGATATTCAGCCTTGACATGATGTTTCTTAATAGCAAGATTAAACAATACCCTGAGATTCCGCACATATATGCCTAAGGTGGATTTCTTTTTCCCCTTGTCTTTAAGATGCTTCTCAAATTTCTTTAACCATGCCGGAGTTATGTCCACAAAGTTCAGTTGTTTACCTGACAGATACTTCTCATATCTGCTTACAACCTTGTTCCTGCTATTAAAATCAAAGGTCTTACCCTCGTGAAATTCTTTAACGGCTCTCAGGGTGCTTTCAAAACTCATTGCATAGCTGAAGCGATCTTCAGACTTCAGCTCTTTAATGTGTTCAATCATGGCAGCGAAAACATTGTCCCAGTCCTTTACTTCATTCATGAACTTCTGTTCAAACTGATTGAAGCTGAAGACTGACAGATCATTGATTATTGCTTCTGCCTTGTCAGTGATCTTCTTATATTCAAATGCAATGTCCCTGTATTTCCCTCGTGGACTGTCTGAAGTTATCTTTTCAATGGCATCCTCAGAGACGTATAGCCAGGCGTTGTCTTTTATCTTGTCACTGATTGAATAATACTTCCGTTTCCGGTTGTGAGTGATACAGAGCTTCACCGGACAGAGATCATCCTTTGTTTTCTTTGCCGGTGCCTTCTGGAAATAAATTCGTGCTGTTGCTTGCATGGCTTTAATCTTTAATTTGTGTCTTCAGTGAATACACAAGTGAATACACAAAGATAATAAATATTCAATAAATGACAATAAATAACATATAAGGCAATAATACGGCAAGTCCATATATTCACCACTTCAGAGAACAATCACAAAAGTACGGATAACAATAAAATTCTGACTACGGATCAGAAGGTTACAGGTTTGAGTCCTGTCGGGATCACTTGGCAATGAGGCAGTTGCAGACAATCATGTGACTGCCTCACTCTTTTGTATACACAAATGAAAAGATGATATAATAGTCATAAACAGTTGGTAGAATACCTCTTGTATAAAGAAGAGATGAGGATTTAAGGAAAGGGAACATAAAACGGTTTATATTTCGGTTTGAAATGGCGCTTCCCGGCAAGCATGGTAAAAGGCTGTTTCAACAGCTATTCCCGCGAGGAAAGCTATCCTTTCAGGAGTAGCCTTTCCAATAACAAAAACTGTTATTCCTGTTTAAAGATTATAAAAGTTTTCATACCCGATTCCAAGATCATATCTTCCCTGTGATATTGCAATTGGTTCGTCATCCAGAAAGGTCTTCAGGTTAAAGTATCCTGACATGATGGTTCTGCTGAGCTCCTCATCCACATACAGTCTTTGAACTTTTTTAATAATCAGCTCTCCTTCAATAAGATTAAGTACAGTTGTGACATTCCCTGTTTTCAATGTCACAGCCCGTCCAGGTTCCTTGAGATTAAAGGTTGTATTATCCAGTTCAGTGAGGTCATAATATGTCTGAGGAGAAAAACCC
>JAKQPD010000300.1 GCA_029564935.1 Bacteroidota bacterium | reverse complement strand
GCAGTCCTTGTTCCTTATCTGAAAATTGCCTGTGAACTGAATAATTTCCAGTCATATCTTGTCGCCTTCTCATTCTACATAGCCTATTTCTTCATGTCGGTCCCATCAGGATGGCTGCTGGAACATACTGGCTATAAGAAGGGGATGACGATCGGATTGCTGGTGATGGCCGTGGGATCTGTAGTATTTGTCCCTGCTGCTCTTACCAGGACATACGGATTGTTCCTTACGGGTCTGTTCATTCAGGGAGCAGGCATGGCGCTGTTACAGACCGCATCAAATCCTTATGTTACGATAATCGGTCCAATAGAAAGTGCAGCAAAACGAATCAGCATCATGGGTATATGTAACGGAATAGCTGGTGTGATCGCCCCGGCTATTCTGGGATTTATTACTCTTCAGGGAGCTGATGAGATAGTTGCCAGGATCACTACGATGACCCCACAGCAGAAAGATATTGAGCTTACAGCCCTGGCATCACGGGTGATCGTACCTTATCTGCTTATAATGATCTCGCTGATAATTCTTGCTGTATTTCTGTATTTCTCAAATCTCCCCGATATCAATTCTGAAGAAGAAAATGCAATTTCTGATGAAGGAAGCCTTAAAAAGACAAGTATTTTCCAGTTTCCTCATTTGCTTCTGGGCGTATTTGCAATATTCCTGTATACAGGGGTGGAAGTTATTGCCGGGAATACCATAATAAGCTATGGAGTTTACCTGAATATACCAATCTCGACCGCAAGGTTCTTTTCATCCTTTACAATTTTTGCAATGCTTGTGGGATATGTGATAGGTATAATCGGGATTCCGAAATATTTTTCGCAGAAACGAGCCCTTATCATTTCTTCTGTTCTGGGGGTTATATTTGCTTTTGTTGCCCTCATGACAAAAGGCTTTACTTCGGTAATGTTTGTTGCTTTGTTCGGCCTGGCAAATTCGCTTATGTGGCCTTCAATCTGGCCGCTGGCAATTAAAGGTCTCGGACGCTTTACAAAGGTCGGCTCTTCAATGATGGTGATGGCTATCTGCGGGGCAGCTGTGATCCCGCTTCTGTACGGAAAAATAGCCGATGTCATCGATCCCCGGAACGCTTACTGGATTGTGATTCCGATCTATCTCTATATACTGTTCTATGCCACTATCGGGCATAAGATAAAAACCAGCGGGTAATAAAGAATAAACACAAAGGAACCGTAAGGATCTTTATTTTAACCACACCTGAATCATTTGATAAATTGATATACTGATAAAGGTATTCTTACGGCGTCAGTTTCTTTAAAGAATTGAGGCAGCATTATTTGAATTTATATCCTGCGGAAATTGTCAGGCACCTGTTCCAGAGATCTTCGTCTGGATCATCACTTATATTTCTTAATCCGTACTGATAAGTTAAAGCAAGGATTATACGGGCATTGAATTCATAAGATACAAAACCCGAGAGGCCAGCGTCAAATCGTTTTTGCAAAGTGGAGTATGATTCATCAATCGGGTATGTATTTCCATCATTATCTTTTAGTACTATCTTGTCTTTCGAAAATAATCTCAATTCCGTTGTAGCATTTACACTTTCGACAGTAGCTTTGATGTCAGCTTTGCCTCCTATACCATAACTAAACCACGGACCTGCTCCAATAATGAATTTATCTGATCCTGCAGAAGGGAAAGCTGCCTTTAAATAAACAGGGAAATCAAGATAATAAGGATTAAATGTGGTCTTCATTTTTATTGACACTGATGTAAATCCGGTTGTGCCCGGGACAGTAAAAGTTTGAATAATTTCCGATCTGGCGCCTCGTTTACTGAACAGTAACCCTGGTTTCAAAGATAAATAGTTATTAATGACAACTTCAGTAAACGCGCCAACCTGAAATCCAGCCAGAATATTGTACTCCGGGATTATTCCTTCATCGGTTGCAGACTTGTATGTTGCCAGAGTACTTCCTCCATTGATCTCCATGTTTAACTGAGAGGCAACGGTCAGAGGTAAGATAACTGAAATTAAAAGTAGTAATTGTTTCTTCATCCTGATTCGAAAAGGTGTAAGATTATATCAATCCAGTTTGTTTTCTCAGTATCAAATATTAAATTTGATACTATACATCTTGAACAGTTTACAAAGTTATCATTTTTAAAACGCCTGGTTAAGAAAAACAGCTATGATTCCTATTACAACCGGAGACAGTTTTAAGAAGCCGCCGGTATTATTTTTTCGGTTGGCTAACAGGATCTGCTTAAAACTGCCATGAAAGTACAGAATGAAAAACAACTGCAATAAATTTACTTTATATTGATAAAATTTATGAATAGGGTTTACCCTGATAGGAAACTCTAATAATTATACGTCCCATAAAAAATGTTTCATATGAAACCCACATGTATTGCATACACAAACACATATGTTTATAATTTTCAAACATGTGGGTTCCATCAGGCCATTAAAATAAAAATTATATACTGATGAAAAAAGTATTATTATTTCTTTTAGTCTTTATACTGGCAAAGACGATTGTGACAAATGCCCAGGATTATGATATCCTTCTGAAAGGCGGGCATGTAATAGATCCGAAAAACAGGACTGACAGAATAATGGATGTTGCTGTCAAAGAT
>JAKQPD010000288.1 GCA_029564935.1 Bacteroidota bacterium | reverse complement strand
TATAAATCCTTTCCCCCTAATTCAACACTCGATCCGGCGCTGATAACTGATTTAAGATTGTCCCAAAAAATGTCCCGGCAGTTTCAGAGAGCCCTGGGTGATTACGGGACTTCAGAAACTCAGCCTCTGGGATGGAGAAATTCTGAATACCTTTCATTCCTGGTCCTCGATAAAAATGCAGATCCCTCTGTTCTGCCGGCAAAAATGGAAAAATATAAGGAGCTGATTGCCGATCCGGGGCAGGATACACTGAAATACAGTTTACAACCTGTTGCTGATATCTACCTTGGATCCGACGGAATAACCGGAAGCTTTTTTCTTCGCCGGGGAAATCCTGATGAGTTAAAGTACTATGAAATCATATCGCTGCTGATCCTTGTGATCTCGCTGGCAAATTTTATTCTTCTTGCACGGGCGGGGGCATCAGGAAGAACCAGGGAACTGGGGACAAGGAAAGTTTATGGTGCCTCTCCGGGAATAATAAGGAGGATGGTCATTGCGGAATCGTTTGTTATAGTGTTACTAAGCCTCATTCCGGCAATATTTATCATTGAGTCCGGTATCCCCTTTGTCAACGATACTCTTGGCAAAACACTTACGGGTCAGGTTTTCCTGACACCAAAGCTATGGTTATTGCTTATAATACTTATTCTCCTGACAGGCTTGCTGTCGGGCTGGATGATAGGACTGAATTATTCAAGGATTACTGTCTTAAAAATGATCTCTGGCAAGTTGCCCGGAATGAACGGATCAAAAAGATGGAATTATTCATTTCTGTTGCTCCACTTCACAATCTATATGATTCTTGTATCAGGTCTGATAGCCATCTCAAAGCAACTTAAATATTCAAGGAGTGGTTATACCGGTATAAATCCGGAAAATGTCCTGGTGGCTGATCTGAATTCTGACGAGCTGAAGAACAGTTTCCTTACTTTGTGTGATGAAATGAAAAAGATACCTGGTGTGGTTAATGTTGCCGGAGGTTCATTCATTCCACCATTTGGACAATTTTTGCCGATCAATCTTGCAGATGTATCGGGAGCCCGGATCAGGTTTGATGGTCTGATAATGGGTGAAGGTATGACTGAACTGCTTGGAATTGAGGTTATCGATGGTTCTCCTTTCGGTCCGTATAAGGAGGGTCCTCCTGAAGTTCTCATCAATGAATCCGCTGCTAAAGAACATAATGTGAATGCGGGAGGTAACCTTCTTGCTTTTAAAGTGCGGGGGGTTGTAAGGGATTTCCATGCACATTCCCTGCATTCAGAGATACAACCAATGGTCATCCTGCCTCAGAATCCTGCCAGGATGGGGCTTATTGCAATCAAGACTGATGGCAGGAATAACGAAAGGATTATCAAAAGGTTCAGGGAACTTTATTCACAGATTGACCCGGATGAGATCTTTGAAGCTCGTTATCTGACCGATCAGGTAGAAAATTTCTATTCACGTGAAAGAAATCATTTCAATATTATAGAAGCATTTTCTCTCCTGGCATTGATATTATCTGTTATGGGGTTGTTCGGAATATCCCTTATAAGCATATCGAAAAGAGAAAA
>JAKQPD010000287.1 GCA_029564935.1 Bacteroidota bacterium | reverse complement strand
TCCTGCTACCCCGCACATTTATGCTGATGCTTTCCTTTGAATGAATTCAGTTATCGCGTTGATGGATTCGAAATTTTCTTCGATAAGATCAGAGTCAACTGTTTTAATTCCAAATTCCTCTTCGAGGAATGTGATCAGCATTATAAATCCCATTGAATCAAAAAAACCTTCCTTAAAGATCAGTGATTCATTTTTGACTTTATCGGCATCAGCATGGGAGGTTTGAACGATATAGTTCCTGACCTTCTCCTTCATGGCAGCTAAATCTGTTGTCATAATTAATTATAATGATTGATAATATACAAGCGTGATAACTTCTGGTTTTATTGTTTGTAGTAATTGTCATAGCGTCCGTACCTGCTTTTTTTCAGATCAAGATCATTGAAAACAATATCGAAATTATTGATTTCATTTGTCCGGAAAAGGTTCAGAACGTCAGTGAAAACATCCTTGCGGGTATATTCATTCCTGCATACCAGAAGGATGTATGATGCATATTTTATCATAAGGGCAGCATCGGCAACCAGTCCTGCAGGAGTAGAGTCAATGATAACATAATCAAACTGCTGTTTCAGCTCTTCAATAAGGTTATCCAGCGCCCCTGCCTCAATCAGTTCTGATGAGTTTGGGAGGATTGGCCCTGCCGGGATGAACCAGAGGTTATCCGATGTAGTCTTCTTTATAATTTCCCTGCTTGTGATATCATTGACCATATAATTAGAGAGGCCGACGGAGTTAACTACTTTGAATTTGTCATGGAGTGTCGGTCTGCGCAGATCACAGTCGAGCAGTATGGTTTTATGTCCTACCGAGGCGATTGATGCAGCCAGGTTGCTCGAAACAAAACTCTTGCCGTCCTGTGGTTGTGATGAGGTGATCATAAGAACCTTATGCGGTTCAGACCTGAACTTCAGGAAGAGGCTGCTGCGCAGGTTTCTGAATGACTCTGCAATTGATGACCCCGGATGGTCCATAACCACAGATTCGGTTTTATAATAGTTGGTGTAAATCAGGTTCATTACCGGTTGTCCGATCATCCTTTCCACATCTCTGACAGAAGATATATTCTCATTGAAGAAATTTCTAAGGATGATAAACAGGGTAGGCAGCATGAAAGCCATGAAGAGGGCAATTATCCAGTTGAGACTGCTTCTCGGGGCTACAATTGTGGCGGTGACATCTCTTGCCGGCTCCAGTATCTCATAGTCCGGGTAATTGGATGCCATTGCAATGGCTGCTTCAGCTTTCTTTTCCAGAAGGAAGGTATATATGGCATCAGTAAGGTTAAACTGCCTCTGCATGCTGACCATGTTCAGCTCCGTGCGGGGCAGCCTGGATATCTCTCCTGACAGCTTGCTCTCACGGTAATTAAGCTCGTTTTGTGTCAGGTTAAGAGTGTTCAGGTTGTTCTTT
>JAKQPD010000259.1 GCA_029564935.1 Bacteroidota bacterium | reverse complement strand
GAGGATACCTTTCACATTGTCGAAGGTTTCGGAATAGGCCGGTATCCTTGAGAATCCTGTACTGATAATCAGCTGTATAACCTGATTCAGTCCGGATCGCATATCGATAGCCGTAACATCTATCCTGGGGCACATTATTGTACTGACATTTATATTGCCGAAGTTTACTATTCCTTCAAGTATCTTTTCGTCGTCGTTAAAATCGTCACCGGTTTGTTCGAACACATCAGAAAGTTCATCGAGAGTAATACCCTGCCGTGATGAAGCTGAACGTTTCCTTGTATCCGCTGTTTCACTTTTGAATAATGAGTTGACAGGACTGAATATCTTCCCGAGAACAGAAACTGCAGGGGCAATTAAAAGGGCAAGAGATAATTTAAACGCATGTGTAAATAATCCTGGCAATAATTTACCGGAGAAGAGTATAAGGATAAATATTATCAATCCTCCGGCCAGGAAACATCCGGGGCCACAGGCAGCAGGATCAATGATACGGGAGCCGGTTTTCACTGCCAACAGAATGATGATTATAATGATAATTAAATTGATAATATATAAAGTGCCGGAAATTTCACCCGTCCCTGTAAGTAGTTTGAGTAGAGTTCCCGAGTTCCTTCTTTTCCCTGACCTGAGCCGGTCAAGGTCGTCCTGGGTAATCGATAAATATGCCGATTCGAATGAGGATAAGAGTGTTAAGAGCAGCAGAAGAATTATGATAATAATGACCGGTAAAGTTATCCCACCACCGGGGACATAGACGGATGTTCCTGCCCTGAGCAAAGAAAATGATAATGAATACCCTGATACCAACTGGATCACGTTTATTACTATTTAAAATGGCAGGTCGTCCTCATTCTGTCCTGTAATCTGGTCATTGAACGGGGTGCCTCCCGGTGCCGGATCATTAATGTCGGCGTTACCTTTGTTTTCAGGAAATTTTTCAGTGTAGCCTCCGGCTTGTTTGTAAGGTACATCCGGTTCACCAAGTTCGGATGAGGAAGATTGTTTATCAGATACATCATTCCTTGATTCCGCCAGGCCCTGCCAGTTTCCCTGGGATTGTTTCTTCTCAAGGACAATCATTGTATCGGCAAGTATTTCGGTTATATACTTGTTATTGCCATCTTTATCGACATAAGAACGGGTTTTTATTCTTCCGACAATATAAAGCTGTGTACCTTTCTTTACGGTTTTTTCAGCAACTTCGGCCAGCGCACGCCACAGGACAATGTTATGCCATTCTGTGGATGTTATGGTTTCTCCCTGCTGGTTTGTATATGTCTCGCTTGTGGCAAGAGGAAAGGTGGCTTTTGCCACACCTTTGTCGAAATATCTAACAACCGGATCTTTCCCGACATTGCCCACT
>JAKQPD010000253.1 GCA_029564935.1 Bacteroidota bacterium | reverse complement strand
TGATCCGAAATTGTTCCGCGCTGTTTTATGAACAGAAAGAAAGCAACCGAATCCTGTGCTGTCAATGTACTGTACGCCTTTCAAATCTAAAATTACCTTTGGACTGGAATTGTCAAGTACTCTGATGATCTCGTTCTTAAGTTCATCAGCGATGAGGGCATTTATTTTATCAACATTGAATGAAATAATATCAACCTTGTTACGCTTTTCAATATTTATCATTCAAATTTTTGTTAACCTGTTATTAACAAGATCATCAAGCTCTTTAACAGCTTCCCCGGTGTCGTGATCAAACCGGTTTATATAGGATTCATATTTGTCGGCCTCGGCTCCGTCCTTAGCCTGAAGCTCAAAGGTCTTCAGCAGGGCGCCAAGATCGTTCATACCCATTATCAGAACCGAAGATTTGGCTTTATGTGCCAGCAAACCAAGTGAATAGAAGTCTTTATTCTTAAGAAGGGATCTCATCTCAGTAACAGTTTCAGCGACCTGACTCCTGAACATTCCGACCAGTTCAGATATTATTTCAGCATTACCGTCCGATACCGAATCGAGGTATTCGGGATTGATATAGTTATAGTTCATAGATACAGACAATTTTAACTTAGTTAACAGAATTCGTAGATGCACAAATATAAAATAATTTTTTTCTAAACATTATGATCTATGATTGCGACTGAAATCTATTGTTTTGTAAAAGTCAAATTAATATTAATTTTAAGGTGTGAAAAACTGCAATCTATGAAGAGCCAATTAATTTCCCTGATTATTCTGCTGTTGATAAATCCGTCTTTTTCAGAGGCGCAGACAGATATCAAGATCCGGAAGAAAGAGTTTAAGACCGTCAGGGACGGTTTTAAAGAAGCTTGGAGTTATATTTCATCGGGTGATGATTATTTTAAGGAAGGTTCGGTCTGGTATGGAAGCGCATATGAAGATTACAGGAAAGCCATGGTATATAATGATGCCAATCCTGCGCTGAACTATAAAACAGGTGCTGCTGCCCTTAATTCCGATAACAAGGAAAAGGCAGCCGGTTTTATGTTGAAAGCCTATACGATGGATAAAGAGCTTACTGATGATTTGCTTCTCCTGACCGGCCGGGCACTGCAATATGCAGGAAGATATGATGAAGCGATCACAATGCTGAATGATTATCTGAACACGGCTGTACCGAAAACAAAGGAAAATCTTTCAGATGCGAATAAATTTCTGGCGGAATGTAATTCTGCACTTGAACTGACCAGGGATACACTGAACGTTGAAATCCGGAATGCCGGATCAAACCTGAACTCCTTTGCCGATGATTATTCCCTTGTTTTTTCTTCCGATTTCAACACTCTCTATTTTGCCACCCGGCGTGAGGTGTCGAGGTCGAGCCTGTCACTTGTCGATGGAAAGTTTGATGAAAATATTTTTTGTTCCACCCGTCTTAACAATGACTGGGGTTCTGCATTTGCGGTGACCGGAGCCGTGAATACAAATTTCTGCGAAACACCTCTTTATCTCAGCCCTTCAGGGGATGAACTTTACGTATATACAGGCTATCAGAACGGCGGTGATATAAGACTTTCAGTAAAGAAAAAAGGAGTGTGGAAAGCTCCTGAAAAGGTTCCTTTCACAATTAATACCGGAGGAGCCGAAACATCATTCACATTCTCACCTTCCGGCAATGAAGTCTGGTTCGTTACTACAAAGGGAAAGAACAGCCTTGGCGGTAAGGATATTTATTTCATGAAAAAAACACCTGAATTCAATTGGTCAAAGCCTGAAAATGCAGGCCTCGCAATTAATACTCCCCTTGACGAGGAATCAGTGAGATTTTCTGAACTGGGTGATACGATCTGGTTCAGTTCAAAAGGACATAACGCAATTGGAGGATACGATATTTTTTATAGTGTAAGAGATTCAACAGGATTATGGAAAAAGGCGGTGAACTGTGGTTATCCGGTAAATACGCCCTGGGATGAACTGTTCTACAATCCCGATAAGAACAAAAAAGGAGCTTTCTACCTGGCATCAAACAGAACAGGTACAATGGGCGGACTCGATATTTTTCACGGAAATAAGCTTCCTCCAAAAATAGTTGAGTCTGAGCCTGTCCCGGCGCCGGTTGCCCCGCCGGATACAATAGTTCAGAAGATAATTATAGAGACTCAGCCTGTCAGACCCGATACTATTGTTGTTAAAGATACTGTTGTTGTAATAAGGGAGATCGCTCCTGAACCCGTCGTTCAGCCCGAAAAACCGGCCGAACTGGTATTGTATCTCACAGGTAAGGTGCAGGACGCTGAGACCGGCGATCCTGTAATGGCTAAAATTGATGTAATTGATCCTTCAACAGATATTGTAATTTCAACAACAGCCAGCTCTGATGCTGATGGCATTTACAGGGTAAGATTACCGGAGAAAAAATCATATATGATCGACTTCCGCAGTACCGGATTCCTTCCGGATATGAAGAAAATTATAATTCCTGAAAATTATTCGGAGGATTATTACAAGCTCGATATGCCTCTTATAAAAGTGAAAGTGGGCAAGAAGGTTGTGCTTAACAATATTCTGTTCCAGACAGGGAAAGCCATACTTACATCAGGTTCCTATGCCGAACTCGACCGTCTGCTTGGAATACTCGGCGACAACCCGCTCATGAGGATTGAAATATCCGGACACACAGATAATACCGGAAGTCTTGCTCTTAACTCGAAGCTTTCCGAAGACAGGGCAAAAGCTGTTGTTGAATACCTGATTCAGAAAGGAGTCGACCAGGGTCGCCTTGAATTTAAAGGCTTTGGTCCGCAGCAGCCTATTGCTGATAATAAAACAGCCGAAGGAAGAGCACGTAACAGGAGAGTCGAATTTAAAATACTTGAATTCTGAAAACATTATGAAACACACACCATTCTTTTCAATTCACCAGGCAGCAGGAGCCAAAATGGTCCCTTTTGCAGGTTGGAACATGCCGGTAGAATACACAGGGATCAATGATGAACATGTTACTGTAAGGGAAAAAGCAGGGGTTTTTGATGTCTCCCATATGGGGGAATTCTTCGTTACCGGACCAAATGCTTTTGATTACCTGCAATATATTACATCCAATGATATCGAGGCGCTTTTCGACGGTAAAATACAGTATTCATGCTTCCCGAACGGCAAAGGGGGGATTGTAGACGATCTCCTTGTTTACCGCTATAACCGTGAAAAGTTCCTGCTGGTTGTAAATGCTGCAAATACAGAAAAAGACTGGAACTGGTGTGTTCACAATGCAGGTGAGTTCGGGATAGTTCCCGGAAGAGATCTGATAAATTCATCGGATGAAATAGCCCAGATTGCAGTACAGGGACCTCTGGCCCTTGAAATTGTACAGAAGCTGACCCGGACGGACATTCCGGGGATGGAATATTATACATTCTGCGAAACAGAAATTTCCGGAATAAAAAATGCACTCTTTTCAACAACGGGATATACGGGAGCCGGAGGATGTGAAATATATGTCAGGAATGAAGACGGTCCCAAACTCTGGAATGCTGTTTTTGAAGCAGGGAGGAACATGGGGATAAAACCTGCAGGCCTGGGAGCAAGAGATACTTTAAGACTGGAAATGGGTTATTGTCTGTATGGAAATGACATCAACGACCAGACATCACCGATTGAGGCAGGTCTCGGATGGATCACCAAATTTACTGATAAGAAGGATTTTATAGATAAAGAACTGCTTCTGAAACAAAAGAATGAAGGAGTTGAAAGAAGATTAAAGGGATTTATAATGATCGACAGGGGAATACCACGCCAGCATTATGAAATCGTTGATCAGTCGGGCAACATTATAGGAGAGGTCACTTCCGGAACTATGTCGCCAATGTTAAAACAGGGTATCGGAATGGGATATCTGGCAAAAGGTTTCTGGAAACCTGATACTGAAATCTTTATAAGGATCAGGAACAAGGATCTGAAGGCAAAGGTGGTAAATACTCCGTTTATTAAATAAGGTTTTACGGCGTTACGGCATGGAAAGATTAAAACTCGAGACCTGTTTTACTCCTGCCTTATTTGAGCCCGGACTTCATTCGGGTTCGACTGTTGTTATAATTGATATTTTACGTGCCACATCTTCTATATGTACTGCCTTTGAACATGGTGCTGAATCCATAATACCTGTGGCAGGTGTTGAAGAGGCAAGAACCTATAAGAACCGGGGGTATCTGGTTGCTGCTGAACGTGATGGTATAATACTTGATTTTGCAGACCTGGGCAATTCGCCTTTTAATTTCTCACGGGAGAATATCCGCGGAAAAACAATCGTGTACAGCACTACAAACGGTACCGGCACTATCCGGATGGCTTCTTCTGCAGGGTGTATAGTTATAGGATCATTTCTGAATTTAAGCTCCCTCTGCAACTGGCTCATACAAGGAAATCAAAATGTACTCCTTTTCTGTGCAGGGTGGAAAAACAGATTCAATCTCGAGGACACTGTATGTGCGGGAGCAATTGCTGAAAGGCTCTTAAACAGTTCCGGGTACTCAACTATATGTGATTCGACAACTGCAGCTGTCGATCTGTGGTCAGTCGCGAAAAATGATCTTCGCGGATATATTGAAAAAGCTGCCCACAGGAACAGACTGAAAAAGAACGGGCTTGATGATTGTATAGATTTCTGCCTCACAGCCGATTATACTGAAAAGATCCCCTATATAAAAAATGATATCCTTTTAAGTGATATCCGCTGACCGATTGTTTTCCGGGTTTTGATCCGGAATTTAATCCCTTTTGTTATTTTTACGGTTAGAAATTCTGAATTAACTATATAACATTATAACCATGAAGAAACACAATTTTTATGCAGGCCCCTCAATTCTGCCACAGTACACAATTGACAAAAGCATTGAAGGGATTAAGGATTTTGCCGGTACCGGATTATCTGTTCTTGAAATATCACACCGGAGCAAGGAATTTATTGCATGTATGAATAATGCAATAGCACTCGTAAAGGAACTGCTTGAAGTTCCTGCCGGATACCAGGTCATCTTTCTGGGAGGCGGTGCAAGCATGCAGTTTGCGATGGTCCCGATGAACCTCATGAATAAGAAATCAGCTTACCTGGTAACCGGGGAATGGGCAACAAAAGCTTTCAAGGAAGCGAAGATTTATGGAGAGGCTGTTGAGGTGGCTACATCCAAAGACAAAAACTTCAGTTACATCCCCAAAAATTATACTGTACCCGAAGATGCTGATTATTTCCATATAACTACAAATAATACTATATATGGTACAGAACTGAAAAAGGATCCCGATGTAAAGGTTCCCCTGATCGCCGATATGTCATCAGATATCTTCAGCCGTCCGGTTGATGTCTCGAAATATTCTCTGATATATGCCGGCGCCCAGAAAAACCTCGCTCCGGCAGGTGTGGCTGTTGTTATAATAAAGGAAGAAATACTCGGTAAAGTGTCACGTCCTGTTCCAACTATGCTCGACTACAGGACTCACATCAAAGCCGAATCTATGTTTAATACTCCGCCTGTATTTACTGTATTTGCAGCCGAACAAACCCTGAAATGGCTTAAAGAGCTGGGCGGACTGAAAGTGATGCAGAAGAAGAACGTAGAAAAGGCTCAGTTGCTTTATGACGAAATAGACAGGAATAAACTGTTCGTACCTACAGTTAACGATACTGAAGATCGTTCATTTATGAATATATGCTTTGTTATGGCAGAAGGATATAAGGAACTTGAACAACCATTCCTCGACTTTGCCAAATCGAAGGGTATGATAGGTATTGCAGGTCATCGTTCTGTAGGAGGCTTCAGGGCATCAACTTACAATGCCCTGCCTCGCGAAAGTGTTCAGGCGCTCGTCGATACTATGAGGGAGTTCGAGAAGTCTCACTAAAATATCAGACATGGTAATACTTGTTGCTACTGAAAAACCATTTGCCCCGGTCGCTGTAAAGCAGATCAGGGAGATAACGGAAAAGGCAGGCTGCATATTAAGATTACTTGAGAATTATAAAGATGTGTCCGAACTTCTTTCAGCAGTTTCTGACGCTGATGCTCTTATTGTGAGAAGCGATATTGTAAATGCACAGGTACTCGATGCTGCCGGGAAACTGAAAATTGTAGTCAGGGCAGGAGCAGGTTATGATAATCTGGACCTGCAGGCATGTTCGGCAAGGAACATTGTGGCTATGAATACTCCCGGGCAGAATTCAAATGCTGTTGCCGAACTTGCTTTCGAAATGATGCTTTTCCAGGCACGCGGAGGCTTTGCAGGTAAAAGCGGAACGGAACTGAGAGGTAAAACTCTCGGACTGCATGCATTCGGGAATGTTCCGAAATATATGGCTGAAATTGCCCGAGGGTTCGGAATGACAGTCTTTGCTTTCGATCCATTTATTGATCATGAGATCATTAGCGGGGCAGGCGTGAAGCCATGTAACACTGCCGAAGATCTGTATTCCGGATGCCGGTATATCTCAATCCACATGCCGGCTAATGATAAAACAAAAAGATCCATCGGCTATGACCTGCTGAAAAGAATGCCTTCAGGCGCTGTACTTGTGAATACCGCCAGGAAAGAAATTATTGATGAGGAAGGCCTGCTCCGCATCTTTGCAGAAAGGTCTGATCTTAAATATCTGGCTGATGTGGAACCCGATTCAAAAGCTGTATTTCAGGAAAAATATCCCGGCAGGTTCATTTTTACCGCCAAAAAGATGGGTGCCCAGACCGAAGAAGCCAATATAAATGCAGGGGTTGCGGCAGCCCGGCAGATTGTTGACTTCTTTGAGACCGGTAACGAGAAATTCAGATTAAATAAGTAAAAATTAAAGTTTTTCCGATGGCAATTGTTAAACCTTTCAGAGGACTGAGACCTCCATATGAAATAGCTAAAGATCTTGCATGTCTGCCCTATGATGTGATGAACGCTGAAGAAGCAGCCGGAATGGCGAAGGGCAGGGAGACTTCACTCCTTCACATAACAAGGGCGGAAATAGACCTGCCACCGGGAACTGACGTCCATTCTGAAGAAGTATATAAGAAATCGGCAGACAATTTTGAATTATGGCAGAAGAAAGGCTGGCTGAAAAAGGATGAACAGCCGTTCTATTACATTTATGCCCAGACTATGGCCGGAAAGACCCAGTATGGAATTGTCGGTTGTGCTTCAGTTGATGATTATATGACCGGAAAAATAAAGAAGCATGAGCTTACACGCCCCGATAAGGAACAGGACAGGATGGTCCATATCCGTACAAATAATGCCAACATCGAACCGGTATTCCTGACCTATCCCCCTGTTAAGGAACTTGATGAAATTGTAAAAAAGATTGTCAGGAAAGAAAAGCCTGAATATGATTTTACGGCAGAAGACGGATTCGGACATCACTTCTGGGTGATCAGAAATCCTGAAACCATCAGCCAGATCGAAAGAATTTTTAAAGAAAAGGTTCCGTTCACTTATGTTGCTGACGGACATCACCGTACTGCAGCGGCTGCACTTGTTGGAAAGGAAAAACAGGAAAAGAATCCTCATCATAAGGGAGATGAAGAGTATAATTACTTCCTTGCAGTACACTTTCCATCCGACCAGCTGAGGATCATTGATTATAACCGGACAATAAAAGATCTTAACGGATTGTCATCAAAGGAGTTTCTGGCAAAACTCGAAAAAGGGTTCAGGATCAGGGGAAAAGGATCTAAAATATATAAACCAAAGCGACTCCATAACTTTTCGATGTACCTCGACGGAATATGGTACAGCCTGTCAGCCAGAAAGGGAACATATTCCGACAATGATCCTATAGGGGTACTGGATGTAACGATCCTTACTAATCAGGTACTTGCACCACTTCTCGATATTCAGGATTTAAGAAGATCCAAAAGAATTGATTTTGTCGGCGGAATTAGAGGACTGGAGGAACTGAAGAAAAGAGTTGACAGCGGTGAAATGAAGGTTGCTTTTGCATTGTACCCTGTTTCAATGAAACAACTTATTTCAATTGCCGATTCAGGTAATATTATGCCTCCGAAATCAACCTGGTTTGAACCAAAGCTCCGCAGCGGACTGGTGATACACCTTCTCGATTGACTTATCTCTGTGTCTCTCAATGTGCCCTCTGTGGAACTCTCCCGCTTAAAGCGGGACAGGTTGTGCACCCTCTGTGTAATTCTCCCGATAAAATCGGGACAAGTTGTGTAAGTTCTTAACTAATAACATAATATGCCAGTTTTCCGTTCCTGATGCCAGATATTGCTGAAAATATTGCTTCACTGAAAAATGAGCTGCCCCAGGGTGTTAAGCTGGTTGCAGTATCAAAAACAAAACCTGTCAGTGATATACTTGTTGCCTATAAATCCGGTCATCGGATATTCGGTGAGAACAGGGTACAGGAGCTTCTTTCAAAAAAAGACCTTTTACCTTCTGATATTGAATGGCATTTGATCGGTCATCTCCAGACAAATAAGGTGAAATATGTTGTTCCCTTTATAAGCATGATCCATTCAGTTGATTCCTATAAGCTTATTAAAACTATTAATTACGAATCTGAAAAAGCAAACCGGGTTGTCGATTGCCTGTTACAATTCCATATTGCATCCGAAGAGACAAAATACGGATTCAGTATGGATGAAGTTATTGCAATGATCAGCACACCTGAGTTCAGCAAGCTCGATTCAGTGAAGATATGCGGAGTAATGGGAATAGCCACCTTTACTGATGATGAGAACCTTATAAGGAAAGAGTTCAGATACCTTGCAGATTGCTTCAGGGAATTAAAGCGAAGATATTTTCCTGAAAATGATTCTTTCAGGGAAATTTCAATGGGTATGTCGGGTGATTATAAGGTAGCTATTGAGGAAGGCACTACAATTATAAGGCTGGGAAGTATTATATTTGGTGGTCGATATTAATTGTTTATAATTTACTTTATATGGGCAAGCTATCCGTTAAATATCTTGGGCTCGATCTGAGGAGCCCCCTTATTGTCAGCAGCAGCAGGCTGACTTCAAATCTTGCACACCTTAAGGAAGCTGAGGAATTTGGTGCCGGAGCTGTTGTCCTTAAATCACTTTTTGAGGAGCAGATCGATCACTATATCCATACAATTCCCGATTCCACCGGTTATCCTGAAGCTGATGATTATATCTCAAATTATATGAGATCAAATACTGTGGATGAATACCTTGATCTTATAAGAAGTGCAAAAGAGAGTCTTTCCATACCGGTTATCCCGAGCATAAACTGTTATTCATCAGGCGGCTGGACGGGATTTGCTAAAAATATTGCTGAAGCCGGCGCTGACGCCCTTGAGATAAATGTCTTTTTCCTGCCGGTCGACAGAAAGAAAAGTGCAGCTGAATCAGAAAAAATATACCTTGAACTTATAGAAAAACTAAAGAAAACTATCAGGATCCCTGTTGTTGTAAAAATAGGCTTCAGGTTCTCAAATATCCTGAATATAATCGATCAGTTTTATGTCAGAGGAGTATCCGGGGTGGTTATGTTTAACCGGTTTTATGAACCGGATATTGATCTGAATAAGATAGATATTGTTCCTGCAAAAATATTCAGCACTGAGAGTGAAATGAGATATGTACTCAGATGGATCGGTATGGCAAGTGCCCAGGATATTAAAATTTACATTTCAGCATCTACAGGTGTTCACAGCGGATCAGACGCCATAAAATATATCCTTGCAGGTGCTCATTCTGTTCAGGTATGTTCGGTGCTGTATGAGAAGGGATTAAAATATCTGGTTAACATGAACCGGGAGATTGAAGAGTGGATGGATCAGAAGGGATTCACATCCGTAAATGATTTCAGAGGCCGGCTTAATTACAGGAATTATTCAAAGCCTGTGATCTACGAAAGAACACAGTTCATGAAATATTTCGCAACCGAGGACTGATTACATTTCTCAGGAAGAAAACAGGCGCTATCCTTCAAGTATTCCTATCAGTTCATGTGTTAGTGCTGTCTTTTCATGAGTAAAAGCCCTGACACTGTTTTTTATGATCTTTATTAATTTATCTTTTTGCTCCCTTGTATTGAATTTTGCCGATTCTTCAATTACAGTCATACATTCAATTGCTGTTGCATAATCCCCCTCCAGGAAAACAGCTGCAATATCTTCAGTATATTCAGAATAATCGAGCCCCGATTGCCAGCACGAAGATACCAGCATACTGATGGTGTCCTGTTTCCATGACTTGTGTATTTCTGCAATCACTTCAGGTCTTGCCGACTGATGTTTGATGTCGTTGAAGAAGTTTTCAATGATGACTGTGATACTCTTATCAGAAGAGTTGTCATAATATTCAGCAAGCAGTCCTATAGCTCCCTCAAAAGGTTCTTCATCACGAAGGGATTTGATAGCTCTGGTTATGAAAAGTGCGTTCCCTTTTTTTAGTATCGCTGCAAGTTCATTTAGTTTCTTTTCAGATCTGATCACTTTTGAAATTTTCTTGTAAAGTTAGAAATTGAGTCAATAACAATCAGCTGTTTTGATAAATAAAAATAAAATACTAATTTAGTCGGGAATTATGTTTGCAATTTAATCTATTTTAATCATGAATAAGCAGCTCAGAATTGGTTCCGGTATCGGTATCGGTATAGTTTTATTACTGGGTGTTTGCCTGCTCACCGATTGTAAAGGTGGCAAAAAGGCGCCACAGGAAGATCTGGAAGTTGATGTTAAAGATAAGGAAGCCATTTTACAGGATATCAGGCAGGCAGAGAAGATATTCCAGGCCCTGCCATCTCCGCTCGAATCTGCAATGCTTATTAAATCGGCAGGGGCAAGATTCGAGGAAAAACTTCTAAATCCGGTATCAGCTGTTAAAAATTATGTTACAAATAAAGCAATGGCTCTAAACCTCGGGATCTATACCTGCGATCTGAGCTTTGCCAGCCTTTATGAACAGACACAACTTCTTATTGACTATATGAACGCAGCGAAAAAAATGGCTGACGGACTGGGTATTTTGAAGGCTATTGAACAGGAAGATATCGACAGACTTGAGGAAAATATCAACAACAGCGAGGTCATTATGGATATTGTTTCCCAGACCTTCATGAACTCAAACTCATATCTTGAAGATAACGGACAGCCTGCAACAGCTGCAATCGTTCTGACCGGTGGATGGATTGAAGGTCTGTACATATCCACACAGCTGGTTGATATGAACGATTTTAACGGAAATAAACTTGTGGGCAGGATAATCGATCAGAAGCTTTCAATAGATATACTTATCAACCTGCTGAATGGAAGTAAAGGCAATGCTGCTGTTGATGAGATCATTCTGGAGGTTACACGGCTTAAGAATGTGTTCGATAAAATTAAAATTGACACTACACCGGTCAGACCAGAATATGATCCGGAATCCAAATCAACCGTCCTGAAATCGGAAATAAAAACAGATATGACTCCGGAGGTATTTATGGAACTATCGGAAATTGTAAAAGAGATCAGAAATTCATTCGTAATTTAGAAGACTATGAGATCAGTAAAAACAATCCTGCTGCCTGCGATCCTTCTTATTGCCCTTACCGGATATGTCAATGCACAATGCAAGGCATTTGCAAAGAGAGAGTGCCTTCCCAAACTCATCAGTTATACACATGATGGGAACTACCATGCAGCTATACTGGTTGAAGGTGAGGAGGCTGAACTGTACAAGACTTTTTATTCCGATATGGATTACAGGGTATCGATAGTCGGAGATGAAAAGCTGCCCGATATCGAATTCAGGGTACTCGATTCAAACAAGAATGTTCTTTATTCAAATAAGGATAAAAACTATTCAAATACATGGGATTTCAAGCTGCAGTCGAGCCAGCAGCTGAAATTTATAATAAAAGTACCATCGGCGACACGGTCGGGCCAGACACCTGTAAACGGCTGTGTGGCGATAATGTTCGGATTTAAGCTTAAGCGTTAGATAATTTCCTGTCAGATTACCGGGGATCCTGCTTGCAGAATCCCCGGTATGTTTTTAGTCAAGCTTCCGCGCAAGATATTTTCCGGTATAGGACCGGCTGCATCTTGCAAGATCTTCTGGTTTCCCCTCAAAAACAACGTAACCTCCTTCTTCCCCTCCTTCAGGCCCCAGATCTATCACCCAGTCACAGCTTTTTATTACCTCCTGGTTATGTTCAATAATTATTACAGAATGACCATGTTCGACAAGCGCATTGATCGATCTCAGAAGTTTATTTATATCATGGAAATGCAGTCCCGTAGTCGGTTCATCAAAAACAAACAGTATATGTCCGGTATCCTTTTCCTGGCTCAGGAAGTAGGCCAGTTTTACCCGCTGACTTTCTCCTCCTGAAAGAGTGCTCGACGACTGTCCCAGCTTTATATATCCCAACCCTACATCTGACAACGGTCTGAGTTTTTCAATGATTTTCTTTTCTGTACGGCCCGGCTGCCTTCCGAAAAAGTCAATGGCTTCATCAATAGTCATTTCAAGTACATCGTAGATATTCTTTCCATTATATCTTACTTCAAGAATGTCCCTCCTGAACCTCATTCCCCTGCAGGCATCGCAGGTTAATTCAACTGCTGCCATAAATTGCATCTCAACTCTGATTATTCCCTCTCCCTGACATTCCTCACACCTTCCTCCCTCGACATTGAATGAGAAATGTGATGGTTTGAAGTTGTTCTGTACCGATGCCTGTTGCTCTGCAAATAACTTCCTGATCTCGTCATAGGCTTTAAGATACGTAACCGGATTAGACCTGCTGGACTTTCCGATGGGATTCTGATCGACCAGTTCTATTCCCGTAAGGCCGGCAATATCTCCCGTTATCTCCCTGAATTGTCCGGGCTTCAGGTTACTTCCTGTTATCCTGTCAGACAAATATTTATACAGAACCTCGGTTACCAGGCTCGATTTGCCGGATCCGCTGACACCTGTTACAACTGTGATTGTATGAAGCGGGAATTTTACATTAATCTCCTTCAGGTTATTTTCTCTTGCGCCCGACACTTCAATGAAGCTGTTCCATTTTCTCCTTACACGCGGGACAGGCACTTTCAGTCGTCCGCTCAGGTAACCTGCGGTAAGGGAAAGGTTGGCCTCGGAAAGATCGAGCCCCCCCTGGTATATAACCTCACCACCGAGCCTCCCGGCTTCGGGACCAAGGTCTATGATCTCATCAGCTGCCCTGATAATCTCCTCTTCATGCTCAACGACGATAACAGTATTCCCAAGATCCCTGAGTTCCTTCAGTACCTTTATAAGAAGATTTGTATCACGCGGATGCAATCCGATGCTTGGCTCATCAAGTATATACATCGATCCCACAAGATTGCTTCCAAGAGAGGTGGAAAGATTGATCCTCTGGGATTCTCCGCCTGAGAGCCCTGATGACAGCCTGTCAAGAGTCAGATAAGATAATCCTACATCGAGAAGGAACCTGAGCCGTATTGTAATCTCTTTGAGAAGCCTTTCGGCAATAATTTTATCGGTCGGATCAAGATTGATATTCAAAAAATGATCATATAACCTGTTTACCGGCATATTAACCAGTTCCTGTATGGTCCTTCCTGCAACATTTACATATCCTGCCTCTTTCCTCAGTCTTGCCCCCCTGCATTCAGTACAGACAGTCTTGCCCCGGTAACGGCTCAGGAGAACACGATACTGGATCTTGTATTTTTTTTCCTCGAGATGCTGGAAAAACCTGTTGAGACCATAAAAATACCTGTTTCCTTTCCAGACCAGCTCCTTCTGCTCCTGGGTCAGCTGAAACCAGGGTTTGTGGATTGGAAATCCTGACTGATCGGCACCGGCAATAAGCCTTTCCTTCCACTTTTTCATTGTTTCTCCCTTCCAGCACACGATAGCATCATCATATACTGAAAGATTCTTGTCGGGGATCACGAGGTTCTCATCGATACCGATTATCTTTCCGTAACCCTCACAAACCGGACATGCACCGATTGGATTATTAAAACTGAAAAGATGTTCGGAAGGTTCTTCAAAAAGAATTCCGTCTGCCTCAAAAAGGTTGGAGAAGTTTTCCCTCCTTATTTCATTATCATCCTGGATTATTACCTGGCAATATCCCTGTCCTGTCTGAAATGCAGTCTGTGCCGAATCTGCCGCCCTGCTGAAACTATCTTCAGTATGGTTTATTACAAGCCTGTCTATCACAATATTTACACTCTGTCCAGGCTTAAATTTTCTGAGATCTTTTATTTCATCAGTCCTGGTAATGATACCTTCCGATTCAATCCGGTCAAATCCCTGCTTGCCCAGAAATGAGAAATAATCTGAAACCGGTATGTTATCCGGTATCTGCGCGGATGAGGTTAATATTACTTTTGTGTCTTCAGGCAGCGAAGCCAGAAAATCAACGATATCATCAACGCTGTGTTTCCTTACCTCTTTCCCGGAAACAGGAGAAATTGTTCTGCCAATCCTGCCGTAAAGAAGTCTCAGATAGTCATAGATTTCAGTTGATGTACCGACAGTTGATCTGGGATTCCGTGAATTGACTTTCTGTTCGATCGCGATGGCAGGAGGGATGCCGCTTATGAAATCGACTTCTGGTTTGTTCATCCTGCCCAGGAACTGACGGGCATATGAAGACAGACTTTCAACATACCTTCTCTGTCCTTCGGCATAGATCGTATCAAATGCCAGTGATGATTTCCCTGAACCCGATACCCCCGTTATTACAACCAGCTTGTTGCGTGGAATTTTTAAACTAATGTTTTTCAGATTATGTACCCGTGCCCCCCTGATTTCAATACACCCATCCATCTGTAGATACTGCCTTAAAATGTAAAAGTTTTGTTAAAATTCAAAAGTAATACTTTCAAATTAAAAAAAATTGATTTATTTTGCGTTACGTATAACATCTGAATATTCATAACGTATAACAACTTAAAACAGGGAGGACTGCCTATTCAACAACTCTACTCTTGGTTCTAAAAGAGTGAGCTATATGAATAAATCAATTTCCGATTATGAACTCTTGAAGAGATTCATAAATGGTGAACAGTCCTGCTTTGAGCAGATAATCCACCGTCATAAGAACAAAGTCTTCGCCTATATTAGTTTATATATCCGCGATCAGGCACTTGCAGAAGATATTTTCCAGGACACATTTTTGAAAGTGATACAGTCGGTCAAAAGCGGAAAGTATCAGGACAATGGAAAATTCATCTCATGGGTGATGCGTATCGCTCATAATTTGATAATCGACCATTTCAGACGGATCCGTCAGATGAATACAATATCAAATGACGAATATGAATCTGATCTTTTCAACTCGAAGAAACTTGCCGAATCAACTGTGGAAGACGATATTATAAAAAGGCAGATACAAAAGGATGTCAGAAAGATGATCAGCCATCTTCCGGATGACCAGCGGGAAGTAGTCATTTTACGCCATTATGCAGGCCTGAGCTTTA
Organism: Bacteroidota bacterium; assembly: GCA_029564935.1. Lineage (GTDB taxonomy): Bacteria > Bacteroidota > Bacteroidia > Bacteroidales > VadinHA17 > LD21. Next base: position 14,400 of record JAKQPD010000253.1, on the reverse strand, counting down.
AGGAGATCGCAGAAATTACAGATGTCAGCATAAATACAGCACTCGGCAGAATGAGATATGCCCTTATCAACATGAGGAAGATTATGGAGGAGAAGAAGATCAGTCTGACGTTAAATTAAGGTATTACGGCATTGGGGTATTATGGTATTACGGCCGTAACTCTCCATAACGCCATCATGCCGTCATACCGTCATACCGTCATACCTTAGCACCCCTCTGTAAAAAAATCTTTTACCCGTACAATATAGTAACCCGCAGGGCGTTTTCATGAAAACAGAAAACATGAAGCCTATGGGATTAATTTCTACTCATTTTCTTTCATATCATGAAATAAAGACTGAGGGGATCGACCTATATGAGGATGCTTTCGGATTCCATCAGCAGTTTGATGATGTGATCGGGTACCTGAAACAGTTAAAACCGGCGCCTGAAAAACGGCTGACACGCCGGCTGATCGGAAAGATCAGAAAACGCTGAAAGAATAATAAAAAACACGGAAATTTACTCCGTGTTTTTTTTGTTAATTATATATTAATTTAATATATTTGTGATATTAAAATAATATCATAATAAAATCAAAATGAAACAAGAGTATTCTGTTAAGCCCATTTCAGGGTATTTAGGTCTGCTTATAGCAGGAGTAATGCTTGGCGGAGCAATTGCCGGATTCGCCTTTGAAATAATCTGGCTGGGTGTGTTACTGACAATACTGTTCGTCCTGATGGTGATAGGATTTACGGTTGTTTATCCAAATGGTTCGTGCGTAATGGTTTTATTCGGGGCATATAAGGGCACAATCCGTGAAAACGGATTTTTCTGGGTGAATCCTTTTTATACGAAGAGGAAAATTTCTCTCAGGGCAAGGAATTTTGACAGTGAACCGATAAAAGTGAATGATAAGATCGGGAATCCGATAAAGATCGGTTTTGTACTTGTCTGGAGGGTACTTGATACATACAAAGCTGTATTTGATGTTGATGATTTTAAGCATTTTGTTCTTGTTCAGAGTGATGCTGCCCTCAGGAAACTGGCCGGTTTGTATCCGTATGACAATTTTGAGGATCATGAAGCGGTAATAGCACTCCGAAGCGGTGGTGAAGAGATCAATGATGAGCTTGAAAATGAGATCCGCGAAAGGTTGAAGATCGCGGGTATAGAGGTTATTGAAGCCAGGATAAACTATATCGCATACGCCGAGGAGATTGCAAATGCTATGCTCCGAAGGCAGCAGGCTGCTGCAGTGGTTTCGGCAAGATTTAAAATTGTTGAAGGCGCTGTTTCAATGGTTCAGATGGCTCTTGAACAGCTTTCCGACAAGAAAATAGTGGAGCTTGACGAAGAGAAAAAAGCCGCTATGGTCAGCAATCTTATGGTTGTTCTGTGCAGCGATAAGGATACCACACCGGTTGTCAACACAGGTACTTTACATAATTAATATGAGTGAAAAGAAAGCATTCATTCTCAGGATAGACCAGAAGAAACTCAGGGCGATCGAAAAATGGGCAGCCGACGAATTCCGGAGTACTAATGCACAGATTGAGTATTTACTCGATCAGGCTCTTCGTAAAGCAGGCAGATGGAAGTTTTCCGGAACTGATCCGTCCGGGAATACAAATGAGACTAAATGACAGATTATCTTCCATCTACTGATTGAGGAAATATATGGAATGGCAGGCAGCAATGCCTGCCGTTTCTGTACGAAGCCGTGCCATTCCAAGGTGAACAGGAACATATCCTTTTTCCACCGCAGTTATGACTTCTTCATTTGAGAAATCTCCTTCCGGACCAATAAGAATAACTGCGTTTTCTCCTTTTTTATAAATATCAGCTATTCGCCGACGTTCCATGCTGTAGCTGCAATGCGCAATCATGAGCCTGCCCCTTCGTTCACGGGCAATAAAATGAGTGAAGTCTTCCGGTGTGTTCAGTCTTGTCATCTTCGCTTTCAGGGATTGCTTCATCGCCGATATTATAAGGTTATTTACCCTTTCCTGCCTGATACTCCGTTTTTCAGAATTTCTGCAGATAAGCGGTGTGATTTCATCGATGCCGAGTTCAACGCTCTTCTCTACAAACCAGTCAAATCTTTCGGGATTCTTTAGTGGTGATATTGCAATATGAAGTGAATAATCTCTTCTCTCAAAACCCTGAATTATTTTTTGTACCTTAATACGGCAACCTTTCGGATCCGGATCTGTAATGATACCCTCATAAAGATTCCCTGTACCATCTATTAATCTTACAGGATCTCCCTTACTCATTCGGAGCGCTCTGACCGAATGTTTTGATTCATTTTCATCAAGAATGAAATCATCACCCTTTATCCCGGGAGCATAGAAGATCTGCATCTGCTTCTTAACTTTAAGTATTTATAACCTTTATATCCTTTGTTTGAACTTTGTGCTACTCTATAACTCACCCCTAAATCCCATAGCCGTCAACTTAACGGAGTTTTGTGGATAAAAGTTTCCCCTCCTTTTTTAAGGAGGGGTGGCCAGACCACAAGATCATCCAATTGGCAGAAATATTGATGTTCTGGCCGGGGTGGTTAATTTAATTCTGAGAAAGAAGTCCACTTCTGGTAAGTCCACATTAACCACCCCGGCCGGGAAAAGGATAATTGTAAAAGCTTCAAAATTAGCAATCCCGGCCACCCCTCCTTTCAAAGGAGGGGAAACTTATTTACCTATATTTCAGATAATTACATTAGTTTTCGCCATTTAAACATTTCTTAGGTTGACGGCTATGCCTTGAATCCCTGCCTGGTTGACACCAGTCAGACAGGGTACAAAGGATTACACAAAGAACACAAATAATTAACTATATAGCGGAGATTGATCATCTTACAATACCTCTGAGAGAATTATCATCTCCTCCCTGTGCATCTGCTTCAGGATCTCCTTCCAGTCTGCGAAGGAATCTCCTGAGCCTGTCATCTGCTGCTATCATATAAGAATATGTCTCTTTGGAAATTTTCTTCGGGATCCTTCTGGCTCTCTGTCTGGTTTTGGAAATAAGTGAATTATATGCCTGATTGCTTGAAAGGACCATCATAGTTCCTTTTATATACGAGAAATAGTACCAGGTTTGTTCATTTGCCTTTAGATAGATATCAAACATGTCGCCTGATCTGCGGCGCTGGATCTCTATAGCACCATCCACATAGACATTTACCGGATGGGTACCCACAAATCCCAGACCTATCCTGCCTTTCGACCTGAAGGACGATGAAGACTCATTCCAGTAAAGGGTAACCTCGTTGAGGAAGAGTTCGAAATTAAATTCAGGTGGCAACTCGCCGGTAACTCCGAAAAGATCGAGATCCTGTTTCATCTTGTTCGCAACATCCACACCAAGCAGGTCCTTCATCCCTTTACTATATAGTTCAGAATTCAGGTTAACAGGTTTTACAGAGGGTATGAATTTGATCTCATTACTCATTATTTCAAGAGCTTCGGGGTTGAACCAGAAATCAAATCCCAGAAGTGCCTGTATCTCAACCTTGCCTGAGTCTATATTCTGCGAGATCTTCCCGGCACCTGCCATTACTGCCGGAGAGAAGCTCGTGCCAAGATCCATTTTGCCTTCACCCGAAAGAATGCATTCATTCATGCCAAGAGCGATCATGTCACCATGAAGTGTGGGATCGGCAATTTTTTCAAGGGAAGTGAGAAGGTACCTTGATTTAGATTTATCATAATATAAATAGCCCCGGGAAGTTATTATTCCGACATCCCTCCATGATTTTTGTGCCGAAAGGAATGCCGGATAAATATGCAATGAATCAATATTTATGTATGAACCGGTGTATAGAAGATTCCCTTTCAGGTCAGCCGGTTTATCGGTAATGGGTATAATCACGTTGCGCGGATCAATGAAGGATTTGAATTTAACCGGATAAGATCTCAACGGGCTGCAGGTATTCAAAATGCCTGCAGCACCTGTAAACAGTAGTTGATCCTTGTCGGAAAAAAGGTTTACATCACCTGTAAAAGAAAAAGCCGGACTAAGCATAAATTTTTCACCGTCACTTATAAAGCCTTTTGCACTTGTTGTCATTGTATCAACTCTCACTTCTGCGAAAGTTATATTACTTATCTGGCTTGCTTCGTCGATATAATCATAAATACCGCTTCCGGAATATTTGTTTTTCGATTCTATTGTAATTTCCGATGAATGAAGGAGATGCTTATTGTTAATTGCTACAAGTGCATTCTGAAGCTGACTTATTTTCGCTCTCCTGCCGATTGTTATCTTTCCTCCCTCCGGCTGTATCAGAGCATCCGCAATCCGGATATAATTTATGTTTTCAGCTTCAATATTTTCTTTTTCAATATAATAACTGCCACTTCCCGATGCAAATTTTATTGTATCTCCCATAGTGCTGGTAGCAAAGAAATTGGGCTTTTCGAGCTTATTCAGATCCTGCCTTATCAGCTGATCACGCGGAAGCAATTCTCCGGCAGGTCTTTTATTATCCAGCATCCTGAGTACTTTATCCTGCATATCATATTCGAAATCACTGAGTTTGCATATATACTGGATCTCGGGGAATTTAACAAGTGAAGTATCTGTGTTCAGCTGAAGTCTTGTATTTTTTAATCCAAAATCAATGTCTGCCGAAGTGTTTTCTGCAATGAAGGCATAGCCACCGGTCGATGCAGATTTAAGGAAGAAATCGGAAGTGTCGGCTTTAATTGTCGTAGAAGTAAAACTGAATCCCTGAGAAGTAACTCTTGATTCGGAAGTGTTTAGAATGCCTTTACCGCTCATTGATTCAGGACCATAGGCCAGCCAGCCATCAAACTCGGTCCCATTCCCGTACATACTGAAATTCTTTCCCTTACTGTTCGTCAGCTGCATTTCATCTTTTTCGGTAAGCCATTTTATACCGATATTGTTGCTTGTGAGTACCGGGAACCTGCCGGTGGTATCTTCAATGAGTGTAAATGTTGTAGCCTGCGCTGTTAAAGAATCGGGAAAGAACCTGAATTCATCGGATACTATTCTGGAAGTAAGATGGTCAATTCTTCCTTTTCCCCTGAGCCCTTTACTGCCCATGCTTATGCTGTCGTAAAGTCTTCCTTTACCTCCGTAGATTTCCAGTCCTTCGGGCGGTATGTTCATATCGAACCCGAGCAGGCTGCTGTCCTTGACCACAAGCCGCTCCTGCATGGGCTTGATAATATTTCCTCCGATAAATTCTCCGGGCAGGTCGATGGTTTCAAGCTTGAAATGATCAATATTCTCGTACACGAAGGGGAATATCCTGAAATAAAACTTATCTCTCGGGTAGATGTTTTCCAGACCGGGTATCTGATCATAAAAGATGTACGAATCTTTTTTAACGCCAACCATAGGATATTGTGTCAGGTTCTTAAGGCCTGATTTATTACCGGGATCATCAATGAACAGATCGGCATTGGTAAGTTCCAGCAGGTTATCCATGGCCTGAGTCATGGGATTCCCGTATTGATCTTTCTGGTCAGTTTCAATTGCTATTCTTATAGAATCAATATTGGCAAGGTTTATTTTAAATGTATCATAGCTGAATGAAAAATTATGCCCGTAAATTGTAAAAAGTCCTGCTTCAACGATCCCGTCAAATTTCATGTTCCTGTTCCTGCCAACCTTAATTTGTTGATTATAAGGAATTATGGCAACCTTTTGTGAATCACTCAGATGAATATTTTTGACACCATTAATCGTCATCTGCATGTCATTGATATCGAGGATGGCATTATCCAGTGGTGCTCTGGTTTCACTCTCAAAACGCAGAATATCATAATCCTTTTTCCGGGCATAGGCAGTAAGAAAGTCACTAACCTTCGGCTTCAAAGTAACTTCATTGTATGTCCTGTCGTAGAACAGGAAGCCCTGGTTTGCCATTTCTATACATAATGCAGTTACTGCTTCAACCGGTCTGTTAAGCCATTTGGCGAATTCCACCACAGGGAATGTTTCAGAGTAATACCATTCAGCGAATTTCTTAAGCCGCATCAGCGGGTGATATTCATCAATACCAGCCATTTGCATGAATAATCCGGAATCGAAAAAGGAAGCCGATTCAAATTGTGCCTTGCCGATAGAGGTCCCTCTCGATCTGGAAAGAATGATCTTAGATTCATTCAGGTTCCATGACATATACTCAAATGACATATCAAGCATGTGAAATGAATTGAAACAGGGACTTTTCGATACCGGAGTATTGCCCCTGAAGAAATTCACCTGATGCTGTTCGGCATTATATGAAAATGACAGGTTTGAATGATAAATTGAATCTTTTTCGAGATAGATTGCCGCTGTAACTTCCGGACTTGTCAGTCCTGCTTTTGTAAAGATGAATTCCGGGGTTTTGATATTTATCCGTAAAGTATCATTTTTATATACCCTGACCTTTGCCGGCATGTTATTACCACCCTTCCCCTTGACTGTCGCACCTTCGAAGGCGAGACCTCCTTCATAATCCAGACCTTTGTAAAGGTTTTTCAGAGAAAATTCTTTTGTATAGGTTTCAAACCGGGGAAAATCAGCCTTTTCCTTCTGGGTAAAAGTTATAGCCCGGTCACTCAGCAAACCGTAAACCGGTTTTTTAAAATAAGTCTTATGTGAAAGCAGAGCCGAGTCGACTGTGAAATTGTCTTTGGAGGTATAGATCACAAAGTTCCTGATCTCTGCAGAGACATCTTCCCTGGGGTAGCCCGCCTTTTCCCATGTTACCACACCTTTTGAGCCGTGAAATTCTTGTTTTTCAGGATAATATGATCCCGATACATTATAGATCTCAGTACTGTCCTTCTGATAATAGCAGGTAAGAGTCGCATTTGTAACTACGGCTTTGAAAACCGTATCATGCCTGAACTGAAGTGGATTATTCTTAACTCTCCATCTTATAGTTGTACTCTCCGAAAGTACATTTACAGTCAGCATCAGTTCAGTATCCCTGATATAGCGGTTAATACTCTCAACCGCTATCCTGGGATCAAATACTATTTCGCTGAGCCCTCTCAGCCAATGTGTAAGAAAATCCTTATCTCCGTTAACCCGTATATATGTGTTTAGTGTCGTAAGGAAATTATGCATATGAGGTACCGGCCTCATTGATCTTCCGTAAAACTGGCTTGATACATCGATTATTCTCGTCATATCCTCCTGCCCGAATTTCTGGTTTTCCCAGTTTTCCAGGAACAGATTCAGATTTGCTTTATGATTTTCCTTAAGGTTTGGTCCCATAAAGGATGTAAGCTCATCTTTATATCTCGAAGGATCACCGGTGAATGGTGATATTAACTGCGCATTCAGACCGGCTGTGCATAGCAGACGGAATATGAGTACAGAGATCACCAGTTTCTTTACCATGATCGCAGAATTTCTCTTGATTTTATATCATGCAACCAGCAGACCATTTTTAAAATGTCATCAGACAGCTTCAACAATTGCTGTAAAATCTTCCTTCTTAAGAGATGCGCCACCTATAAGACCACCGTCGACATCCGGTTTCGAAAAAATCTCTGCGGCATTTGAAGGCTTACAGCTTCCCCCATATAGTATTGTCATATCATCGGCAATTTTATTTCCGAATTTTTCCTTTATAAGCCCACGGATATATTTATGCATTTCTTTTGCCTGTTCGGGTGTGGCGGTGAGCCCTGTACCAATCGCCCATACAGGTTCATATGCTATAATTATATCTTTCATCGATTCTGCTCCGAGGGGGAATAGTCCTTCTTCAAGCTGGCGCTTTACGATCACAAAATGATTTCCTTCCTCCCTCTGTTCCTTCACCTCACCACAGCAAAAGATGACCCTTAATCCGCTGTTAAGGGCAAGAACACATTTCTTGTTCAGAAGACGGTCGTCTTCGTTATAATAAGTTCTCCTTTCAGAATGACCTATAATCACATATTCTGCGCCGGTACTCTTAATCATATATGCCGATACTTCACCGGTAAAAGCACCTGAAGCTTCTGAAGCACAGTTCTGGGCTCCAAGAGCTACTTTCCCTCCTTTAATTATCTCTGCAATTTCTGCCAGATGTATGAAAGGAGTACAGATTATCACATCAGCCTTTAATGCCGGCTTATTCCTGAAATACTGGTCCAGGGTTCTGGCAAAAGCAATTCCCTCTTCATAATTCATATTCATCTTCCAGTTTCCGGCAACAATCTTTTTTCTCATTTGATTCTTGTTTTAGATTTAAGTTATAAGTTATTTAAATATTCGTCTTTCAGAAATTCAGAGGAAGGCAATTCTGCCCATGACCATTTACCGACTATAGTTCCTCTTCTGAGTAATATGTATCCGGGATTCGATCTTACAATCGTTTTCAGGGTAATCTCATCAACACTGCAGACAACGTTTCCAGGATCAAAACTTCTTATTTCATCAGCACCCGATGCTGTCAGAATATAAAATTGGCCGCCTTCAGCAATAAACTGGTTCCCCAGACTTATTCCTGCGGATAATCTTTCCGGTTTGGCTTCCTTTAGTTTTTTGGAGATCATTAGTAAAGTATAACCTTCATATTCAAGTACTTCCTGTGTTATGTCTTCATTATTCTGTGTTGTCAGCACAAAATCGTGGATGGGAGGCTGATATCCTTTCTGAACCAGGACTGATCTCTGATCCACAAATTTCCAGGTCGTATCATCGGCCGGATAGTTATCGAGTGTGAATTCCTTCTGCTGACCATCTTTCTCGTAAATAAATGTTGTTTCGTATTTATCAGCAGGCATCCCATCAGGTATTTTCATTTTGTCAGGGATATATGTACCGGTTTTGTATGGAAGGAAATCAATCACGGGAAGATACCTGAGATTGAATTGTATGAAAGCCAGGAAGATGATCGTGGCAACTGATAAAATCGTCCATTCCTTTGTTAATCCGTATTCTGGCATGATCCTCCTGTTAATAAAAAGAAAAACTACAGGGATCAGGAGGATAATATTTTTAATGAATGTCTGCCAGTTTGTAAGATGAATTGCATCGCCGAAACAACCGCAGTCAGTGACCGGATTTGTAAGGGCAAGAACAAAGGTGAGTGGAGTGAAAATAATCATCAGAAGTAAAAGACCCCATATACCTGTTTTCTGCCGGATGTTGAACACAACGGAGAAGCCTGAAAGAAACTCCGCTGTACATAAAAGAATAGCCAGGGGCAGACTGAGAGGGAGGAGGAAATCCATCCCGAATGCCTGAAAATAGTCCTGGAACTTATATGTTGATCCAAGGGGATCTATGGCTTTTACAATTCCGGAGAAAATAAATACCAGTCCGGCTGCAAATCTGCTTATGTAATTCAGAATTTTCATCATAAAAGGTTCCTTTCGGATATCTTTTCAATTATCCTGTCGAAGATCTTATCAGGTGGAAGTATATCTCCATTCTCATTGCTGCAATCTACAAGACAAAGCCTGTTATCGATCCGGGAAACTTTCACATAAATATCCCTCACTTTTCTCTGAAAAGAAAGAGATTCCTCGTGAATATCTCTTGTTCCGTTAAGATATTTTCTGTCTTCTCCTGTTCTGGATACGGTCAGTTTTTTTTCGGTGAATGAATATGGAACATCAAGAAAGATGTTAAGAGCGGGTTCAGGGATCTTAAAATGCCTGAATTCAAGGTCAGTTATCCACATCATCAGTTTTTCCTGTTCTTCCGGACTGCCAAGCTTGGCGCACTGATATGCTATATTTGAATAGGTATATCTGTCAAGCAGAACAATACTTCCTTTATTCAGCCAGTCACGGATCATGTCGGCAGCATCTTTTCTGTCACCTGCATAAAGCATTGCCACAAGCCATGGATTAACTTCACTCAGTGATCCGAATTCACCTCTCAGGAAGCGCGCGATCAGCTCACCGAAAAAAGGGGCATCAGTTCTCGGAAAATGAAGATATTCACACCGGTAACCTTTTTTGGTAAAGTAATCATTAAGCAACCTGATCTGTGTGGACTTGCCTGAACCATCAACTCCCTCAACAACAAAAAGTTTCATATAATAACCCTTACTTTCTGTGCAAATGTAATAAGCGCCCTTTAAAGATTAAAACGAATGAGAGGCAGAAATATGATTTGTTTTCAGCACTTATTAACTGCTGCCCGGTAACAGATAGTTCAGGCATCTCATGTTACCCCAAATTGGTAAAAAATCATTATTTTCGGAAATTATTTATACAGGGTTGGCTGATAAACCAAAATACATTAGTGCGGGAGGAAAGCTTATCGATCTGACCATACCAAAGGTGATGGGGATAATAAATATCACTCCTGATTCATTTTACAACGGCAGCAGGGCTTCAGGAGATGCTGAGGTCATTGCTCTGGCTGAAAAAATGTTACGTGATGGTGCCGACATTCTTGATATAGGCGGGTATTCATCTCGTCCCCGGGCTGATGATATTACAGTTGAGGAAGAGAGCAGGAGGGTGCTGAATGCAATAAGTCTTGTCAGAAAAGAATTTCCCGGGGCAATAATTTCCGTTGATACTTTCAGAGCAGAAGTGGCACAGAAGGCAGTCTCCGTTCATGGAGCAAATATTATAAATGATATCTCCGGAGGTGAAACTGATGAAAAAATGTTCGAAGTTGTGGCCCGGCTTAATGTCCCTTATATAATGATGCATATGAAAGGAAATCCCCGTACTATGCAGGATAATCCTCAATATGAAGATGTTGTGGCCGATATCCTGATGTGGTTCGGCAAAAGGATAGTTAAATTGCAGGACAAAGGGGTGAAAGATATAATCATTGATCCGGGATTTGGTTTTGGTAAAACAATTAAGCATAACTTTGATATGCTGGAACGTCTCGGTGATTTTGCTATTGCAGGATTACCACTTCTTGTCGGGATTTCGAGAAAATCAATGATATGGAAATCACTTTCCATAACTCCCGATGAGGCACTTAACGGAACGTCGGTGCTCAATACTGTAGCGCTGCTAAAAGGCGCTGATATACTGAGAGTTCATGATGTTAAGGAAGCGGTTCAGGCTGTCAGACTGATCCAAATGTTAAAAGATAAAAGCTGAAACTCCAAACTCCAAACTCCAAACTCCAAACTCCAAACTCCAAACTCCAAACTCATAATGTCTTCCGTAAACCTATAAAAAATGCTTGTACCGATAACAGTTCTTGATATTATTGATATTCTTCTTGTGGCATTTATAATGTTCCAGTTCTACAGGATAATCAAAGGGACTTCTGTTTTCAGTATCGTTATAGGAGTATTTCTGATCTATCTGTTCTGGTTACTTGTAAAAGCCCTGAATATGAATCTTATCAGCTCTCTTCTGGGCCAGGTAATAAGTGTTGGCGTTATCGCACTTATTGTTGTATTCCAGCAGGAGGTGAAGCGATTTCTGCTTGTAATCGGGAACAGGTATTTGAAGAATACAAAGCTTTCGTTCAAGCGCTTTTTTACTACCGAGAAAGATGATTCTGTTATCCCTGCAGTTGTCGAAGAGATAGTAAAAGCAGTTCAGTCGATGAGTTCCAAGAAGATAGGGGCGCTCATAGTCATAGGACGGCAGAGTCTTCTCGGATTATATGCCGACAGGGGACAGAAGGTTGATGCCGCAATAAGTGCAGAACTCCTTGAGACGATATTTTTTAAGAACACCCCTTTGCACGACGGAGCGGTTCTGATTGAGAATGCCCAGATACTGGCTGCACGCTGTCCGCTTCCTGTAACAGACCAGTATGCTTTATCTTCACACTTCGGAATGCGTCACAGGGCAGCTATAGGAATATCTGAACAGACTGATGCTCTGGTTGTTGTCGTTTCTGAAGAAACCGGTCGTATTTCTGTTGCTGACGCCGGGGAGATCCGTGAAAATATAAAACCTGATGAGCTGCGGAATATCCTTCTGATGGAGAAAGTGTGGTAGGTTCGAATTAAGATTTAAACCCAAACTGACAGGGACTACCTTATTTTATAATATACTTCGTCAGCGATTCCGCATCCTTAATATATACAGCATTCCCTGCGATTACCGGAAAGGCATATATTGCTGTTTCCGAAACTTTATATTTTGCAATCTCGGTATATGCTTTCGGATCAGGGTTGAATACCAGCATGTTACCTGTACTGGTAAGCCCTGTCAATATGTTGCCGCAATCGTTTATGGTTGAAAAATCACTGTTTACTGTATTGTCGATCCATCCGGTCCGGCCGTCAGAAGCGCTGACACAAAAAGCTCTCTTCTGATCTGAAAATCCGAAAAGATACCCCTTCACAAGAACAGGAGTGTTCCATTTTGCTCCGACTTCTGTATTGCTCCATAATTCCTTTGTTATAAACTGATCACCCTGCCTGACCACTTCGATTCCTTTTATTCCCGTTCCCTGACCGGTAAAATAGATTTTATTTCCGTCAATATATGGACTTGAACAATTATAAAACCTTTGTGAGGGGACTGCCGGAACCTGCCAGAGTACTTTCCCGTCAGTAAAATTCAGGGCCAGAAGATTCTTTTCTGTCTGGACTATTATATGTTTCTGCCCGGCAATTGTCATCAGTGAAGGAGATGCATAAGATGGACCATCTCCGTTCCATATCCACTTTTCTTTTCCTGAGCCAAGGTCGACAGCTATAAATTGTCCTTTGTCCTTTGTTCCGACATGAGCAAAACAGATGCCATCAACAATAAGTGGAGACATCCCGGTATAAAATTGCGGGATTTCATTTGAAGGGTTTTCTTTTCTCCAGATAACCTTCCCGGTAGAAGCATCGAGGCATGAAAGGATACCTGAAATACCGAAGGTTACGACCTTTCCGTTTGAAACAGCAGGTGTACTTCTCGGGCCCGGATGTGATGCTGCCGGTCCTGTTGCTGCAGTAACCGGATAACTGTTACGCCAGAGCTCTTTGCCGCTTGATGCATCGATGCAAAGGATTACTTCATCTCCTCCCTGCCTTGTGTGCAGGTACATTCTATTGCCGGTCAGGACCGGGGTTGCATCCCCGGTACCCACTGTGATTTTCCAATCCTGGGTCAGTGCGGCCGGCCACGATGCAGGAGCCTTGAATCCAGTCACTTTACCATCCCGGCCCGGTCCTCTGAACTGGGGCCAGTCCTGAGAAAAAATAATGACTGTACTCATAAGAAAAACAGCCATTGATACTTCAATCTTCCTGTAATTTTTCATCTTGAGTGGTTTTAAAATAAAACGAAGTTCTACAGTATCTCCCGGGTAATCATCCTGTATTCTGTAGTGTGCTGATAATTATAATTTTCCAAGGATTTCAATTACTATATCCTCATTGTCCTTATTACTCTTTTCCCTGAATGCTTCATTAATTATATCCTTCCTGCCAGGGAAAATTTTAATGAGAGATTTTTTGTTCAGCTGGATCTGTCGAAAAATATCATCGGTACCTTTTATGAAATACTTATTGTATGTCTGATATTCATCATATCTCCTGTCAGCGCTGTAAGCAGCTTTGTAATCCGCTTCAATGAAATTCTTCTCCGGGATCATTATAAACTGATGTGGTTCCTGCATTAAGATCCGGCAAAACCTGTTACCTTTAATATCCTTGTCAAACCGTAGTCCATTGGTGGTCCTGAAGATCATGTCTTTGCCGTCTTTATTAGTGATAAGTTCCTCTACGATATCCGAAGAGATCTCCATTAGTTTTCCGGAATTCGGATGCCTGAAGATGAGGGTATTCTTTACAACATCGATATCACTGCTGAACTGGATATACTTTTCCTGACCCCTTACGAGCAGGTATGAACTGATGAGTGTATCAAACAGCCTGGTGCTACCCTTTATGCCTTCATACCTGTTGTCAAATCCCATTCCTCCTACTGTAGTCGGGGAAATATTGGCAATAGCCTGAAGGTTTTCCAGCCCCGTTATTCCTGACTGGTACACATTTATTTTCTGCGAATAGCCATAAGTTATAGTAAAGGCCAGAATTGAAATAATAATTATCTGTTTCATTGTCTCCTTATCCTTAGGTCTATCAAACTTTTTCCTCCAATATCATAACAAATTTATGAAAGTCTGTTATCATTTTCTATAGTTTAGCCGGAATAAATGCTCCGGGCTGGATTTAATTCCGGTGAGACAGTAATTCTTTTTATTAAGTTTGATCGCGTTTTTGTAAAGGCTTTTTATGAATTACAAAGGTAAGGTTCTTATTACAGGAGGTACTTCAGGACTTGGACTGGAACTTGTCAGAGTCTTCCTTCAGAGGGGATTTTTTGTAATAACTACCGGAAGGAGGGAGATTGATGTTTCCGGTTCTGATGGGAGACTGGGATTCTATCCTGTGGATTTCAGTGATCTGGGTCAGACAGCCTGGATTTTCAGAAGAATATGTGATGATCATATACTGGATTATGTCATTTATAATGCCGGGGTTTTAAGTCCTGCTGAATTTATGAGGAC
>JAKQPD010000433.1 GCA_029564935.1 Bacteroidota bacterium | reverse complement strand
AATATATTTTTGCTTTAATTCATTCAATGCTGTTTTAAGCTTGTCAGTGATGTCAGTCAGTTTATTATAAATCGGATCGGGTTCCTGAAGGAGCAGTCTGTTATCCCGGATTGCATCAATTTCTTTTTTAAGCTTTTCCATAGATTCACCGGAATTGGCATAATTAGCCAGTTCCACCAATAATGACCAGTTCGGTTCCCTTTTTTCTATTAATGCTGCTTTTTGTTTCCATTCCTTGTGTTTAGCTTTCAAATCTTCCTGTTCATCCAGGATACGCAGCAATCGCTCATTCCCATCCAGGTTTTCAATATCCTTCAGGAACTGTATATTAACTGGCTCAGGTTTTGGAGCATCTCCGCCAATTGATTCTGCCAGTGTTTTAAGTTGATTCAGATATGTATTGGAATGAAGAAACTCTTCTCCTGGTTTGCATGAAATTCCTGCATCCTGGTATATTTTTCTGAGTTTAATTTTGTCGGCTGCGGTCAAGGTATGTATTTCCTTTTTGAAGGCAGCATTACCGATTTTTGCCTGGTTCAGATCTGGTTCCAGTGTTGAAATATGCTCTGTGTTTCTTAACAGAAGAATAATTGTATCAACTGCATCCTGGCTCCAACCATAAGGTGACCTGATGAAATGATTCCTTATTTCTTTTCCCTGTTTGGTGCCGTTTCCGATGAACCTCAGAATCTCAATTGCAACCGGATGGTCTTTTGGTTCTTTATCCCAGCCAATCTTTTTTAATGCATCAGGATCACCCTGCAGTGCTTTGTTAAGTGCTTTATCCCAGTCTTTATGATCGGCTTTACCTTTAAAATCCGGGAATTGTCTGTCAGCAATGCTGTACAACGCTTCTTCAATATTATCTTTGATTGTGCCGGCTTCGACTTTTGTGCCGCCTGAAAGATACACAACACTTTCAAGGCATATTTTACCAATTAAATCTTCTATCTCGATCTTTGCCAGTCCTTTCCTGGTTTCCATGCTTTTTCTGGCCTGTTCTTCTTCGGGTGAAGAGGGATGTCCTTTTGCGTCAAGTGTTTTTTCTGCGGCCAGGAACTGAATAATGGCACTTCGAAGATCCTGATCCCTGAATTTTTTCACATAAGCATAT
>JAKQPD010000242.1 GCA_029564935.1 Bacteroidota bacterium | reverse complement strand
CCATTTACTTCTGTAAAGCTTACAGATAATTTCTGGGCGCCCCGGATCGTGAAGAATGCTGAGGTGACCATCCCGATCGCATTCAGATATTGCGAATCGACTGGCAGGGTAAGGAATTTCGAGATAGCCGGAGGTCTTGATACCGGGAGGTTCCAGACCATTTACCCTTTCGATGATTCGGATGTTTTCAAAATAATGGAAGGGGCGTCTTATTCACTGCAGACAAAACCGGACCCGGAACTGGAAGCATATCTTGATACGTTGATTTACAAGATCGGGCTGGCACAGGAAGATGACGGGTATCTGTATACAAACCGGACAATTGCTGAAATGCACGGCGGAAAGGGACTTCATGAATGGGCAAGTAAAAACAGGTGGGAACTCGATTCAATCCTGAGCCACGAATTATATAATATAGGTCATCTTTATGAAGCAGCTGTAGCTCATTATCAGGCCACAGGTAAAAGGACATTGCTGGATATAGCCCTTAAATCGGCCAACCTGGTCAATAAAGATTTCGGATGGGATAAAGTAAAAGTCTATCCCGGCCACCAGGTGATCGAAATGGGACTTGTAAAATTATACAGGACAACAGGGGAAAAGAAATATCTTGATCTGGCAAGGTTCTTTCTTGATATCAGAGGGCCAAAGGGGGAAGAATATAACCAGGCTCATAAAAAAGTTGTTGATCAGACTGAAGCGGTCGGACATTCGGTGAGAGCTACATATATGTATTCCGGCATGGCCGATATCGCTGCTATTGAAAAAGATGAAGCATATCTGAATGCAATAACGCTTATATGGGAGGATATTGTTTACGGCAAGATGTACCTTACCGGTGGTATCGGAGCTACAGGTGGAAATGAGGGATTTGCAGCCCCATATGTGTTACCAAATCTGACAGCATATTGCGAGACATGTGCCTCAATCGGCAATATCTTCACAAACCACAGGCTCTTCCTTCTTTATGGAGAAAGCAAATACATTGACATTCTTGAAAAGACACTATACAACTCGATGCTTTCGGGTGTCTCTCTTTCAGCCGACAGGTTCTTTTACCCCAATCCTCTCGAATCTGACGGGAGACATAAAAGGAGCGAATGGTTCGGTTGTGCCTGCTGCCCCTCCAATGTAGCCAGATTTGTACCCGCGATACCCGGATATATCTATGCTGTAAGCGATAAAGATCTTTATGTGAACCTGTTCATTTCAAATGAGGCAGAATTCAATATCGGAAAGATTCCTGTAAAGGTTGTGCAGGAAGCAAACTTCCCATGGGACGGCAAAGTAAATATCACATTGTCGCCGGCGAAGCCTGGAAAGTTCAGGGTTAAAATTCGTGTACCCGGCTGGGTCAGGAATGAAGCGATCCCGGGAGATCTTTACAGATTTGATGATAAGGTGAATGAGCCATACGGTATCGCAGTAAACGGAGAACTTTTTACTTCAGCCCCTGTTAATGGCTATGCTGAAATTGAAAGGGACTGGAAAGACGGCGATAAAATTGAAATTGATTTTCCAATGCCTGTAAGGAAGGTTGTTGCTGATGAAAGGATCGCGGACGACAGAGGTAAAATTGCATTACAGCGCGGGCCGGTAATTTATTGTGCCGAATGGCCGGACAATAATACAGGAAATGTAATGGATCTGCTGATCGACGCTAATAAACCTTTTACGACAGAGTTTGTACCGTCCTTACTTAACGGCACTCATGTAATACGAACCACCGGATATCTGGCCGGGGTAAAACCTGGGATAAATGCCGAAAAGCTTCCTGAAGAAACGTTAACCCTGATACCTTATGCATTATGGAACAACAGGGGACCGGGTCAGATGAGGGTCTGGTTGCCTGTAAACAAGTAAAAAAACTTTATATAATTAATTATGCTAAAGATGAAAAAAATTCAAATAATCATGGCTTTACTGACTGTTTGTCTGGCTGTATCTTTCGGGCAAACTTCTGAATCAATCACAATGAAAAAGGTGTTTGGCGGATATCAGTTTTATCAGGGTGATAAACGGTTAAACATGAATCAACTTGTTAATGCGATTAAACCTAATGAACAAGCTTATAAAGAGATCCGATCAGCAAAAACAACATATGCAATAACCTCTGTTTTTGCCGGTGCAGGCGGATTTATGGTAGGTTATCCGATTGGAACAGCTATTGGTGGCGGTGATCCAAATTGGACAATGGCTGGGATTGGGGCCGGATTAATAGTTGTATCAATTCCTTTAAGTGTGAAATTTAATAAGCAGGCCAGACAGGCTGTCAATACTTATAACAATGGATCCGTAACAGGTTCGTTTTGGAATAAAAGTGAATTTAAATTCTGTTTCACCGCGAATGGAATGGGATTAAAACTCAGATTCTAGAAAGAAATTATATATAGATGAACGACATGAAATTATTAACTGTAATTATTGTTGTACTATCGCTGATATCATGCAGCGGACCGGAAAATTCAATTAAGCTGAGTGAGCTCGATCTGGCTAAAATGGAAAGCGGGTGGGGGACTGCCAGACAAGACAGTTCGGTTACCGGATCAATTCTTTCAGTTGCCGGCAAACATTTTGAGTCGGGTATAGGGACACACGCTATAAGCACATTTCTTATAAGGCTGGATAAGAAAGGCAAACGCTTTTCATGTTTAACTGGTGTTGATGACGGCTCTGATAATTCACAGGGCAGTGTTGAATTCATCATTGTCGGTGACCAGAAGGTTCTGTGGCAAAGCGGAATCATGAAAAAGGGCGATTCAGCAAGAAAAGCTGATGTTGATATCAGAGGTATTGAGAAACTTGGCCTTCTGGTTACTGACGCCGGTGACGGGAAAAATAATGATCATGCCGACTGGGTTGACGGAGTGATAACCTATAAGAAAGAACAACCTCAATCCATTGATAATAAATATATTATCGAGAGGGAAGAAATACTTACTCCTCCTTCTCCCTCTGAACCGAGGATTAATGGAGCGAAAATCTATGGAGCACATCCCGGCTCTCCCTTTCTTTACAGGATACCTGCTACAGGTAAACGGCCGATAACATTTACGGCATCAGGGCTTCCTGAGGGGCTATCGCTCGATCAGAATTCGGGGGTAATCAGCGGTACGACAGGAACGGCAGGGGAATATGCGGTGGTAATTGCTGCACAGAACAGTTTCGGCAGTGATGAACGTACACTTAAAATAATTGCAGGTGATAAACTGGCCCTTACTCCTCCCATGGGCTGGAACAGCTGGTATATTTATTATCACAGGGTTAGTGATTCGGTCATGCGTTTGTCTGCCGATCTGATGATAAGCTCCGGAATGGCCGATTATGGTTACCAGTACGTAAATATTGATGACTGCTGGGCTATTAAGGCAGGTTCCGATGATCCTGTGATCGGAGGTGAGATGCGTGGAAAGAACGGTGAACTCAGGACAAATAAACTCTTCCCGGATATGAAGGGTCTGACAGACTACATCCATGGCAAGGGGTTGAAAGCCGGGATATACATTTCACCCGGACCGACGACCTGCGCCGGTTATACCGGCAGTTATCAGCATGAACAGCAGGATATCCGGACCTTTGCCGAATGGGGATTCGATTTCCTCAAATATGACTGGTGTTCTTACGGGAGGATTGAAAAGGAAAGGACCAGGGAAGCTTATATAAAACCCTATAAACTTATGTGGGATGAACTTCAGAAGATCGACAGGGATATTGTACTGAATCTGTGCCAGTATGGTATGGGAAACGTCTGGGAATGGGGGGCTGAGGTAGGTAATTGCTGGAGAACAACAGGTGATCTGGGTCTTGTGGCCGGATCGTCAATGCCCGGGTTCTGGTATGTGGGATTATCGAATTCACAACACTGGGAATACGCACAGCCAGGTGGATGGAATGATCCCGACTATATTCTTATAGGATGGATAAGGAATGCTTTGAAGAAAGAAATGTACCAGAAAGCGGATATGACACCAAATGAGCAGTATGCATATATGTCAATGTGGTCGATGATGGCAGCGCCGCTTATCTATGGAGGTGAAATGGCACGGCTTGATGCTTTTACCCTTAATGTTCTGTGTAATAATGAAGTGATCGATGTTAACCAGGATATACTTGGTAAACAGGCTAAAATCATACGTGCGACAAAGGAGGAGCTTGTTATGGTGAAGGAACTGGAAGGAGGTTCATATGCAGTCGGATTATTTTCTGTATCGGGTGATGCTAATACAACAGTGACGGACCTTGTTGATGAGGAAGCAAACGGTCTCTCTGATGCAAAGAGAGAATTGACAGATGCCGCCGATAGTTTTGTATGGGATGAAATACCTTCACCGGCGAAAATGACCATCAGCGCTTCCGATCTGAACATCTCCGGGAAATTCAGCGTAAGGGATCTCTGGAGGCAAAAAGACCTTGGCATATTTGAAAACAGTTTCACAACCGAAGTGCCTTTTCATGGTGTGAAGCTGCTTAGGATAAATGAAGTGGAATAATTAAAAATAAATTAAAAAATAATTAAAAAACAGAGTTTTCCCTCTCCTGTGTAAGTTCTTTAAAATATGATAAATGCCCTTGGTTCAGACTTAAAAAATGTTAATTTTGAATCCAAAGAAATATCAGTAATGCTCAAAAGATATTATGTGATTCTTCCTGTGGTTCAGGGGACTGTTGAAGAGGAATGGGAGCAATGCCTTGATCAGATCCTGAGTATCTGTAATACCGGTCTTACACCTGTAAGGATAAACATATTCACCGACATTCCGGATTTTGAAACATCAAATTCAGTAAGAAAGAATATCCTTGATTCGGTTATTAAAGCTCTTGATCCTGTTTGTCCGGCACTGAACATGACGGTACATCCACCTTTGAAGCCCTGGAAAACGGCCGTTGAAGCGGCATTTGTTGTAAAAGGATCCTGTGAAATAGAATACAAATTCTTTGATAACCTTCCTTATCTTATCATAGAATCGGAAAAGGGAAGGGAATTATGGGCTGGCGGATTAAGCAGTTTCAGCTTTCCGGACGATACAAGAACTGCCGCCGAAAAAGCATTTGATATTGCAGTATCAATCCTGGACAGGGAAAGGATGTCGTTAAACGATATCGTCCGTCAGTGGAATTATATAGGAGATATCCTCAAAATCAGGGATAGCTACCAGAATTATCAGATCTTTAATGAAGTAAGAAGTGAATATTACCAGCGCTACAGAACCGTAAAGGGATTTCCTGCAGCGACGGGGGTAGGAATGAAGCATGGTGGTGTCATAATAGATCTCTGTGCACTTCAGCCTGATAAGTCTGTTATAATCAAGCCTGTTGATAATCCGAACCAGGTCAATGCCTATGAATACGGGCAGAAAGTACTGAAAGGGCTTGCGGATAAGGGAAAGACAGTAAAGCATGCTCCTCAGTTTGAGCGTGGACTTCTCCTGGCAAATTTCAGTCATTCGACGCTTTATATTTCAGGTACCGCTTCAATAATAGGACAGGAAACGGTAGGTGTGGAAGACATTGAGAAGCAGACAATCGTTACGATTGAAAATATTAAGAAACTATCGGATCCTTCAAGGATCAGTGAACTTGTTTCCAGGCCCCATGAACCCGGGGAAAAGTACGGACTGCTGAGGGCATATGTGAAAAGACAGAGTGATTTCGGGGTGGTCAGGCAGATCTGCGAAAAATTCTTTCCACAAATACCGGTGTCGTATGTTGAAGCAGATATCTGCCGCGATGACCTTCTTATTGAAATTGAGGGTGAGGCTGAAATGAAGCAATAGGTTTGATTTCCTGCTGGAACTGCCTGATCATTTTAAATACTTACCGAATGAAAAACGCTGTTTTATTTTTCCTGGCAATTTTTCTTTTCTCCTCTTGCACTGAAAAGAAATGGGAAAGGAGTGATAACGGAGTCATAATCCGGCTTAATGACAGAACCGGAAAAGGAGCCAGGCTGATCCGACTGGAACCTGTAAGTGACCGGATTATCAGGGTTGTCGCTTCTCCCGGAAATACCTTCTCAAAAGAAAATAGTCTCTGTGTCTTAGCTCAGCCGGCGCCGGCACCAGATTATGAAGTCACTCAGACCGGCGATTCAGTGACAGTTACCACAAAGGAAATAAAAGCATCTGCATCAGTGACAACCGGAGCTGTTACCTTCAGGGATAAGAATGATAAGGTCCTTCTCAGGGAATCTGAGGTTAGAGGGAAATCTTTTTCTCCTTTTTCTGTTGAAGGAACTGACGGTTATTCATTACATCAGATTTTTGATTCACCTCCGGATGAGGCATTTTACGGCCTGGGTCAGCACCAGTCAGACGAATTCAACTACAAAGGACTTAATGAGAGTCTTTATCAGTATAATACCAAAGTTTCAGTTCCTTTTGTTGTTTCAAACAGGAATTACGGAATACTCTGGGATAATTATTCACTTACTAAATTCGGCGACCCCCGTGATTATTCGCAGATTGATCTGTTCAGGCTTTATGATGATGAAGGACAGGAAGGAGGGCTATCAGTTAAATATTCTGATATCGGAACTTCCCGGATTAACCACAGGGAAAGGGAGTCAGAGATCGATTTTGAGAACCTTGAAACAGTAAAAAAATTTCCTGACGGAGTGAAGCCTGAACGTACTGAGGTTGTATGGTCAGGGGAACTGGAACCACGGGAGACGGGACTTTATCATTTTAAGCTATATTATGCAGGCTATACGAAGTTATATATTGATAATGAGCTTGTTGTTTCTGAACGCTGGCGTACGGCCTGGAATCCCAACACTTACAAGTTCTCCAGGGAGCTTGAAAAAGGTAGGAGATATTCAATCAGGCTTGAATGGAAGCCCGACGGAGGGGTCTCATATATTGGTCTCAAAGCTTTAAGTCCCCGTTCTCCTGAGGAACAGGGCTCATTATCGCTATTCTCGGAAATGGGAGACCAGATAGATTACTATTTCATTAAGGGGAACAATATTGACGAGGTTATTTCCGGCTACAGGACATTGACCGGAAAGGCCCCGATAATGCCGGAATGGGCACTGGGTTTCTGGCAGAGCCGCGAGAGATACAAATCACAGGATGAACTCCTGGATGTAGTAAGGGAATATCGCAAAAGGGACATCCCTCTTGATAATATCGTCCTTGACTGGTCATACTGGCCCGTTGAATCCTGGGGTTCTCACGAATTTGATCCGAAGTTCTTCCCTGATCCTGAGGGAATGGTTGATGAAGTTCACAGGATGAACGCCAGGATAATGATCTCGGTATGGCCCAAATTCTATTATACAACAGAACATTTCAGGGAATTTGACAGAAAGGGATGGATGTATCGCCAGGCAGTCAATGACAGTGTAAGGGACTGGATAGGGAAAGGTTATATAGGATCCTTTTATGATCCCTACAGTCAGGGGGCAAGGGATCTTTTCTGGAACCAGATCAGGGAGCATCTTTATACCTTAGGTTTCGATGCATGGTGGATGGATGCTTCAGAACCGGACATACTTTCAAATGCAAGCATCCGGTACAGGAAGCTGCTTTCCACTCCTACCGCTTCAGGACCCTCGGCAAAATATTTCAATACCTATGCCCTTATGAATGCCTCGGCTATTTATAACGGCCAGCGTTCGGTTGATCCGGATAAAAGAGTGTTTCTTCTTACACGATCAGGATTCGCGGGCTTACAGGGATACTCCACAGCAACATGGAGCGGAGATATCGGGACCCGCTGGGAAGATATGAAAGCACAGATATCTGCAGGACTGAATTATTCGCTTTCAGGAATACCATACTGGACAATGGATATCGGAGGTTTCTGCGTTGAGAACAGATATGTAAGGGCTGCGGAAGGATCAGAAGACATGAATGAATGGAGAGAACTGAATACCCGATGGTACCAGTTCGGATCATTCTGCCCGCTTTTCAGGAGCCACGGACAGTACCCTTTCCGTGAAGTTTACAACATCTCTCCTCCGGATCATCCTGCTTATAAAAGTATGGTTTATTATAACAGGCTGAGGTATCGTCTTATGCCTTACATCTATTCCCTGGCCGGACTGACTTATTTCAACGATTATACAATTATGAGGGCTATGGTGATGGATTTTAATGCTGATAAAAATGTCAGCAATATCGGCGATCAGTATATGTTCGGTCCCTCATTGCTTGTTGCTCCGGTTTATAAATATAAAGCTGTCAGGCGTACAGTTTATTTCCCGGACGCAGTAGGTTGGTACGATTTCTATTCAGGCAGGTATATTGAAGGTGGGAGATCCCTTGAGGTTGATGCCCCATATGAACGGATGCCATTGTTTGTAAAAGGGGGATCAATAATTCCCACAGGCCCTGAAATTCAGTATACGGGTCAGAAGCCAGCCGATCCGCTTACACTGCTGGTATACACAGGAAGGGATTGTGCTTTTACTCTCTATGAAGATGAAGGGACTAATTATGACTACGAAAATGGAGAGTGCAGCACTATAAAATTCAGCTATAATAATACTTCGGAAGAGCTGACAATAGGTAACAGGAAGGGAGAATTTGACGGGATGTTAAATTCAAGGAAATTTAATATTATCTGGGTTACAAAAGATAAGCCTGTTCCTTTTGATCCCGGGATGGTACCTCACAATTCAGTGGAATATACTGGTAAAGAGATTAAAATAACAAGAAAGTAAAATCAAAAATATTTTCATATGAAACCAAATTTAGCTGGCTGTTTTCTGCGTCCGGCAATAATTGCAGGAATAATGCTGTTCACAATATCTGCCGGAGCCCAGGTGGCGACTGTAAAGGATTCTCTGGGTGGAGCTCCAGTTCCCCACGAGATCCAGGATCCGGAGATCATCGCGATAAACAAGGAACCTTATCATGCAACATTGATGCCTTATTCAAATCTGAATGAAGCTCTTGCTGCAGTAAGGAGCGCTTCACCCTTCTGCAGGAGCCTTAACGGAATGTGGAAATTCAACTGGGTATCCTGGCCCCAGGCACGACCAGTCGATTTCTACAAGACTGCTTATGATGTCTCATCCTGGAAAGAGATACCCGTCCCTTCAAACTGGCAGCTGCATGGTTATGGCACACCATACTACAGGAACCTGGGATATACTATCAAAAGGGATTTTCCTTCGGTGATGAGCACACCTCCAAAAAATTATACGGCTTATGAGGAAAGAAATCCGGTTGGAAGTTACAGGCGCGATTTTGATATCCCCGCAGACTGGAAAGGACGGGAGATCTTCATTACTTTCGATGGTGTTGATGCCGGATTTTTCTTATGGATTAACGGACAAAAGATAGGATATAGTGAGAACAGCAGGAATGCTGCTGAGTTTGATATAACAAAATATATAAAACCCGGGAAGAACATGATAGCCGTGGAGGTTTACAGGTATACTACCGGAACCTACCTTGAGGATCAGGATATGTGGCGGCTCAGCGGGATATTCCGTAATGTAACTGTATGGAGTTCGCCAAAGCTGCATATCCGCGATTTCTTCATCAAGACTGACCTTGATGATCAGTATAAGGATGCAGTTGTTGAGCTTACTTCAAAGATCAGGAATTATGGTTCAAAGCCGGTAAAAACATCGGTTATAACTGCAGTTCTCTATGATAACGGAGTGCCGGTTCCTTCTGCTCAGGCAGAGGGAATCGTTCCTCCCCTGCAACCGGGTATGGAAGCAGAGGTTAAGTTGAAATTCAATGTACGTGATCCGCGTAAGTGGACAGCCGAGACGCCGGAGCTTTATACAACTGTGCTTACTCTGAAGCAGGGGAAAAAGATCAGTGAAATACTCTCTTCACGGACAGGATTCAGGGAAGTTGAGATCAGAGGAAGAGCATTTATTGTCAACGGTAAGCAGATCAAGCTGAAAGGTGTGAACCGTCATGAAAACTGGCCGGATGTGGGACACGCAGTAACTGAAGCCCGGATGATCCGTGACCTGGAGCTGATTAAGCAGGGGAACTGTAATCATGTGCGGACGAGCCATTATTCTGATGATCCCCGCTGGTACGAATTATGTGACGAATGGGGTATCTGGCTTGTTGCGGAAGCTAATGTTGAATGTCATGGGAATATGGGTAAATTCGATGAAGAACCCCGGATGAAAGCTGCCATAACCGACAGGAATGTTGCAAATACAGAGAATTTCAAGAATCACCCTTCAGTAATAATATGGTCACTGGGTAACGAAAACGGCCGGGGCGGAACGAATTTCAGAGCTGCAATGGCAGCAGTAAGAGCAATCGATGATACCCGTCCGGTCCATTATGAGGGATTCGGAATCGGGAATAACAATCCTGCTGATCTCGACAGCCGGATGTACACCCAGGTAGCCGAAGTGGAAAGGATAGCTAACGACACTTCCTTTAAAAAGCCTTTCTATATGTGCGAATATGCCCATGCAATGTTCAATTCAATGGGCGCAATAGGAGAGTACAACGATCTCTTTGATAAATATGAGAGCCTTCTCGGCGGAGCTATCTGGGAATGGCAGGACCAGGGTATTTACAACAGACGCAATCCCGACCGCCCTATTATAGCCTACGGAGGAGGATTCGGGGAATTTCCAAACGACAAATACTTCATTCATAAAGGGGTTGTTGCATCCGACAGATCACTCAAACCTCATTACCCTGAAATGAAAAAGGTCTACCAGTGGATAAAGGTGATCCCTGAAGATATGTCGTCAGGCAGCTTCCTCATCAGGAACAATTACCAGTTCATTAATCTTGACAAATTCAATGCAGGCTGGGAACTTACCGAAAACGAGACTGTGATTGGATCCGGGACCATTTCACTGCCGGTTCTTGAACCAGGGAAGGAAGCCATCATTTCAATTCCATACAGGATACCTTATACCAGAGGGAATACTGAATATTTCCTCAGAGTTAACTTTAAGCTTAATAAGGATGAAATATGGGCAAAGAAAGGATTTGAGATTGTATCAGAACAGTTCAGGATACCGTCTCTCCCGAATATTGTTGCCCATGAAAAACAAGGGACTGTTAATATGTCCCAGGATGAAAGCCGGATCGTTGTTACAGGAACAGATTTCAGGATCATTTTTGACAAGGTTTCCGGGACATTCTCGTCACTTGAAAAGAAAGGGGTGAATATCCTGATGAAAGACGGTGGCCCAAGGCTGCATTTATGGAGAGCTCCTCATCGCAATGACGATATGTGGGCTGACAGAAGCTGGGAAACAATTGGGCTCCGGGAACTTAACTGGGCTGTAAGGAATGTAAATGCTGTACAAAGGACTCCTGAGGAAGTGGAAATATCCGTCAGCCTTTTTGCGCAGGGGAAAAAAGATTTCACTGTCAGTCATGATGTGGTCTATAAGATCAGCGGAAATGGAATAATTACTGCAGTTAACAGCATAAATTCAAGCAATCCTCAACAGGTGGTAGCACATACAGGTATCAGGATGTTTCTTGAAAGGCAATATGACCAGGTGG
Source organism: Bacteroidota bacterium (assembly GCA_029564935.1). Classification (GTDB taxonomy): domain Bacteria; phylum Bacteroidota; class Bacteroidia; order Bacteroidales; family VadinHA17; genus LD21. The sequence goes on along the minus strand of JAKQPD010000242.1, from coordinate 5,723 downwards.
AATATTTCGGCCGGGGACCGATGGAAAACTATGCCGACAGGAAACGTGGGTTTGATGTGGGATTATATAAGAGTACTGTTAAGGAGCAGCTTACTCCCTATGAAAAACCAATGGAAGCAGGAAATCATGAAGACATAAGGTGGGCTGCGCTTACAAGTAAAACCGGAAGCGGAATAAAAGTTTTATGTGATGAAACCCTGTTGCAGGTTTCAATGCTGCCATACAGCGATGATGAGATGGATAAGGTTGAATACAGGATAGATCTTCCGGAAAGCCGTTCGACAGTATTATGCATTAATCATCAGACCCTCGGAGTTGGTACTGCAAGTTGCGGACCACGGCCCCTGCCTCAGTACATCCCTTACGCAGCCCCGGTTTCATTTACATATAAACTGGAACTTCTTGCAGGGGAAAACTGAAATTCAATATATTGTGGATCGTTAAAATATTATTTTCATGGAATCATTCGTAAAGAAATTCATTCTCTGTATATCCCTTCTGGTTGTTTCCGTTTTCACGGCACCAGCGCAGAACCGGGGTTATAACAACTTTAAAGTCGCTGTTTATGCCAGGGCATATGAAGTACGGCAGATGGATAAGGCTGAATGGATTGAACCCATCTGGAACGAAATATCATCACAGGTTCATGTCGATAAGATATATCTTGAAACACACCGCGACCTGATAATTGTGGATGAAAAGACAGTCGAAACAGCAAAAAAGTTCTTCAACAGCAGAGGCATTAAGACAGCAGGCGGGATTACGCTGACCGTTAACGAAATGAACCGGTTTGAAACATTTTGCTATACAAATCCCGAACACAGGAAAAAGGTAAGAGAGATAGTTGAATTCACAGCAAAACACTTTGATGAGATAATCCTTGATGATTTCTTTTTTACAAACTGCAAGTGTGAGCTGTGTATAAATGCCAAAGGGAATAAGAGCTGGACTGATTACAGGCTGGGCCTGATGACAGAAGCTGCGCAGTCGCTTGTTATAGGCCCTGCAAAAGCGGTAAATCCGAAAGTCAAAGTTGTTATTAAGTATCCTAACTGGTATGAACATTTCCAGGGGCTGGGATTTAATCTTGAAACGGAACCGAAAATGTTTGACGGTCTATACACAGGGACCGAAACCAGGGATCCCGATGCTCCCGGCCAGCATCTTCAGCAGTATCTGGGTTATTTCATTTTCAGGTATTTCGAAAATCTAAAACCCGGCGGGAACGGAGGCGGCTGGGTTGATACAGGAGGTATGAGTTACATGGACAGATATGCAGAACAACTCTGGCTAACGCTCTTTGCGAAAGCCCCTGAAATAACACTTTTTGATTTCAGGCAGCTTCAGAGGAAAATTATGCCTGCCGACCGTGCACCATGGCAGGATCAGAATACAAGTTTCAGCTTTGATGAGATGATGAAGCCTGTAATATTAAAGGGCGGCAAACAGGTTAACCCTTCAACTGTTGCCAGGGCAGCAGGGTATACTTTCGAGAAAGTCGATAAGTTCCTTGGATCACTCGGCAGGCCTGTTGGGATCATGAGTTACAGACCGCATCATTCAACCGGAGAGGATTATCTTCACAATTATCTGGGGATGATTGGAATACCTATAAATCTAAGACCTGAGTTCCCGGCAGACCCCGGTATGATAATATTGACTGAGTCAGCCAAAAAAGACCCTGATATTGTAAAGAAGATCAAAAACAGGCTTATTGCCGGATATGATGTTACAATCACTTCAGGTTTGCTGAATGCATTGCAGGGCAAGGGCATAGAGGATATAGTAGAACTTGAATATACAGGTAAGAAGGCGCTGGTCACTGACTTTGCTGCCGGGTGGCGAAGCAAGGGAAATAAGTCGGAGAAGGAAATTCTTATACCCCAGATCAATTATCTTACAAATGATTCATGGGCAGATATGGAAGCTCTCGGAAGTGCTACGGGATGGCCATTACTTCACCAGGCAAGATTTGGAAATGCATCTCTTTTCGTGCTTACAATTCCTGACAGCTTCGGGGATCTGTATGAATTACCTGAGGGAGTTCTGAACAGGCTGAGGGATGTTCTGTCTTCCGGTATGAACGTAAGGATCGAAGGGCCGGCAAAAGTAAGTTTGTTCATTTATGATAATAATACATTTATAGTTGAATCCTTCCTTCCTGAAACATCAAAAGTCAGGATTGTGACAGGTACAAGCGGAAAGCTGACTGATATTGTTTCCGGTGTCCAGGAAACCAGTGACAGAAAGGCTGCAAGTATGATCTGGGGCAGGAAACCCGGTGAAAAACTGTATTTCGACATCGAACTGAAGCCTCACAGTTTCAGGGTTTTCAGGATGGATTGACAATATTCTCTCAATCATAATTACAAATGAGGATACTTATAGTTGAGGATGAACCAAAGGTAGCTTCATTCATAAAGAACGGGCTCGGGGACAATCTTTATGAATCGGATATAGCATACGATTCGGTTTCTGCCGAAAAGCTCTTCCGCCAGTATAAATATGACCTGATAATACTTGATTTGATTATTCCCGGCACTGGTGGTCTTGAATTGTGTAAAAAGCTGAAGAGCCAGAGGCCCAACATTCCTGTCTTGATGCTTACAGCACTCGGGACAACTGAGGATAAAATTGAAGGATTTGATGCAGGTGCAAATGATTATCTGGTTAAACCCTTTGAATTCAGGGAACTCATTGCCAGAGTAAAGGTTTTGCTGAGGACCTATGATAAAACATATGAATCAGGGAGCAAGCTTATAGCGGGAGATCTTGAACTTGATCTGGACAGGAAAACCGTAAAAAGAGGGAACTTGCTGATAAGTCTTACGTCAAAGGAATTTTCGCTGCTTGAGTACTTCATGCGTAATCCCGGCCGGGTACTTACCCGTAACGAAATCGCTGAAAAGGTGTGGGATGTGAATTATGATTTCAGCACAAATGTTGTTGATGTTTATGTGAATTTCCTGAGGAAAAAAATAGATAAAGGATTTGATAAGAAATATATCCGTACCAGGGTAGGTTTCGGATATGTTTTCGAAGATTAAAAATATGCGAATCAGGACAAGGTTAACGCTTCAGTTCCTGCTCCTCGGGGGAATAATAATGATTGCTGCATCCATTGCTATTTACTTCTCTTCAGCCCGGTTCCACCGTGATGATTTCAATGATCTGCTGCGATCCAGGGCAAGGAACATAACTGAAATTGTGCTTGACAGCTATGAGTATAATGCCGACCGCGCCCTGAGATCAGGAATTTACCACCTTGATAAACTGCAGGATGAGAAGATTATTATTCTCGATTCGAATTCTGATACAATTTATACATCCGATAAAACCTGGAAAATACCGGGAATTAATTTATTGATCAGCCGTGTGAAAGCTGATGAAGAGGTCTCGGTCATGAGTGATAAGTATGCTGTTCTGGGTACTTTATTCACATCGGGATCTTTCAGGTTTGTTGTTATTGCCGGTGCGATTGACAGGGACGGCGCGGTACGTCTGAGGCAATTGAGGATACTGCTGCTTATTGTCTGCCTGGCCAGCCTTCTGCTTTTCTATATTGCTGGTTGGTTTTATTCAGGACGGGCTCTTAAGCCCATCTCAGACATGGTGAAAAAGGTTGAGGACATATCAATAACAAGTCTTCATCTCAGGGTGCCCGAAGGAAACGGTACAGATGAGATAGGCCATCTTGCAAAGACCTTTAACAGGATGCTTGACAGGCTCGAAAAATCATTCAGCATGCAGAAAAGTTTTATTGCCAATGCATCCCATGAGCTAAGGACTCCGCTTACATCAATAAACGGCCAGATTGAAGTGCTGCTGATGAAAGATCGTTCAGCTCCGGAATACAAAGCGGCACTGGAATCAGTTCTTGAAGATATTAAATCACTTACAGACCTTACAAACAAATTGCTCCTGATGGCCCGGACGAGCGCCGAAGGACCTTTGAGTTACAGTAATGAGATAAGAATAGATGAAATTCTTTGGCAGCTAAAGGAAGAACTTATAAAGCAGGGTGTAAGAAATCCTGTAAATATCACCCTGAAGAATGAGCTGACCGAATCCGCACAGATGACAGTTAAAGGCGATGAGTACCTTTTGAAAGTCGCATTATCAAATATTCTGGATAATGCCTGTAAATATTCAAATAATAATCCTGTTGACATTACTGTGGGTCATACCGGAAAATATCTCGAAATATTATTTACTGACAGGGGAGTCGGGATACCTGAAGCCGAGATCGGGAAAGTGGTTGAGCCTTTTTATCGCGGAACAAATGCAAGAACCATGAAGGGTATTGGTATAGGACTTTCGCTTGTGAACCAGATATTAAGCAATCATAACGGCTCAATTACAATCACCTCAAAAACAGGTAAGGGAACCACGGTTACAATACTACTCCCTTCGGTTAAATAAACCCCCACCCGGGGCTGACCGGCTATGCTTCCGATGTAGTGGAGCGGGGAGTAAAAGCCTCCACGGGGGGTATTGGTGTAAACTTAAGGGGTGTTGGGAATAAAAGTTTCCCCTCCTTTCAAAGGAGGGGTGGCCGGGATTGCAAATTTTGAAGCGTTTACAACTGTCCTTTTCCCGGCCGGGGTGGTTAAAACGGAATTAGCAAACGGGAATTTAAGGCTCTGCATAAAATTAACCACCCCGGCCAGACAATTTATGTTTCTGCAAGTCCGCAGATTTTTGCGTCTGGCCACCCCTCCTTTAAAAGGAGGGGAAACGTAAGTTCTTATAAACCTGTTAATTACAGTAATTTTAGTTATAACATATTCCTATTGGGTTGACGGTTATGCCCTCCAGGTTTTTAAGGTCTCGGTAATTTAATAAGTACTCCCCATTTGATTCAGGGGAAAAGCTTCCATTTGAACGGTAAAGGCAACGTGATTAATTCTATTTTAATTAATCTTTAATTGCTATTTAATACCATTCCGGTACTTTAGTACAATACTTTAACCTGTTATCTTAAAACTAACTTTGCCGGCCATCAAATGTTCCGATCGTGCCTTGATCATAAAAGTTTCTAAACTGTAACCAATTAAGATGTCATGCGCAGAAAGCCGAATTATGTACTGGTACTTTTGATCCCTCTTTTCATTTCAGGCTGCCGGACCGGCAGCAAACCTGATTCGCAGGCAGGTCAGGCAGAGATCCATGTACCTGCTCCGGATAATGATTTCTTCCAGGAAATATCAAAGGAGATCGGACTGATCTTTAAACATTCCATCGGGGAGGAGGAGCTGAATAATATAATTGAATCTGACGGCGGTGGTGCAGCCTTCCTGGATTATAACAGTGATGGTTATATTGATATATATGCATGCAGCGGGACATGGATAGAAGGGTTCATAAAGAGTGAAAGACCTGCGGAACTTCCGGGCAGTAACAAACTATTCAGGAACAGAGGAGACGGGACTTTTGAGGACGTTACAAAAAAGGCGGGTGTGGGCGGTCCATGGTACAGCATGGGTGTTTCTTCGGGCGATTTCAATAACGACGGATACCCCGACCTTTATATAAATAACTATGGGCCTAATGTCCTTCTTAAGAATAACGGCAACGGTACCTTTACAGATATAACAAAAAAGGCAAATGTCGGAGGAGGTAAAGAGTGCAGTATAGGTGCTGCCTGGCTCGATTATGACAATGACAGTTACCTCGATCTTTATGTCGGGAACTTCCTTGAGTTTGATCCTGAATATAAATAC
>JAKQPD010000235.1 GCA_029564935.1 Bacteroidota bacterium | reverse complement strand
TCGGGCTCTGAAGCCCTGCAATTATTCTTAAAAGGGTGGACTTTCCTGATCCGTTCCTGCCGGCAAGACCTATCCTGTCCTGGTCATTGATGAGAAAGGAGATATCCGTGAGCAGATCAAAGCTCCCGAATGATACCGACAAGTCCTGTATTGAAACCATATCCCGAAAAATTGCACAAAGATAAGAAAAGTAGTATTATCTTTGATCCGTGCTTTCTGCAGTAAAATCGGTTAATACAGTTACATATGGAAATTAAGAAATACATCCTCAGATTATTCCTTCTGTCAGTTTTTATACTGCCGGTCGTTACGTCGTGTAATAAGGAGACTGAACCGGAATATGATCATTTCATCTCGAAAGAGCTGGCAGTCCCTTATTCCAAAGAAAACATCGACTATCTCCTCGGCATGGCTGTGCAATCCTATCCCGAAATAGCTTCTATCCAGCCTTATGTAACGAACGGTGTGAATGTTTACAGGATGAATTACGTCACGGAGATAAAAGGGGCCGAAATTGAAGCTTCCGGCCTGGTCTGCATCCCTTCCGAACCGGGTAATTATCCGGTACTGAGTTTTCAGAACGGAACAAACACAAAACACAGTGATGCCCCGACTGAAAAGCCTGCGGATGTATCGTACACACTTGTTGAAGCCATTGCTTCAATGGGATTTATTGTTGTTATTCCCGATTATCCGGGGTTCGGAAGTTCTTCACAGATCCCTCATCCCTATCTTATCGCCGAGCCAACAGTTAAGTCAATCGTGGATATGTTCAGGGCGGTCAGTGAAGCAGCCGGGACTGAATTTCCGGGTATTTCGGTTAAGAATGAATATTATCTTGCCGGTTACAGCCAGGGCGGATGGGCAACATTCACTCTTCATAAAGCGCTCGAAACCGAATACAGCTCTGAATTCACACTTGCGGCCAGTGCATGCGGTGCGGGTTCCTACAATATGTACAATATGTTCACCACAATGATAAGCACCGATACATACCCGATGCCTGCTTATCTGGCATATATTATAAATGCCTATTCGGAATATGACCAGTTCACAAACCCGGTTTCGGAAATCCTGAATGCAGAATATGCCGCGAAACTGGGTTCTTTGTTTGACGGAACTCATTCAACCGGTGAAATAAACAATCAGCTCACCACCTCAATATCCGGATTGTTCCGGTCAGATTTCCTTTCCGGATTCACTTCAGCGGCAAAATATAAATCTGTACGTGATGCACTTCAGAATAACAGCATCAGTGCATGGAAGACCCTGAAGCCTGTAATATTTGCACATGGCAGCAGCGACACGTCGGTACCGGTATCGGCGACGGAATACATGTATGATGGTATGATATCGGCCGGAACTTCATCTGAAATATGCAAAAAGGTCATTTTCCCGGGACTTGAGCATGGTGAAGGATTGATGCCGGCTATGATCGGAGGACTGACCTTTCTTCTGGATGTAAGGGATAACTAAACCCGGGTAACTTTATAGCAAATGCATCGTATAAAGGGCATGAATATCGGATTGCCTATGCTGAACAAGGTTCTGATCACAGACATTGGCGCAGAAGGGAATGCTATTGCAAAGGTTGATGGCCGGGTCGTGTTCGTTCCTATGCTTGTTCCGGGTGATGTTGTGGATCTCAGGATAAGTAAAAAGAGGAGAAAATATCTTGAGGGCACCGTTATCAGGTTCCATGAATATTCCCCCGACAGGATAAAACCGGTGTGTCGCCACTTCGGAATCTGCGGTGGCTGCAAATGGCAGCATCTCCCTTATGAACTTCAGCTTAAATACAAGGAAAAACAGGTTACTGATAACCTTGAACGGATAGGGAAAGTACAGGCAGCTCATATAAATCCGATAATGGGCTCATCTGAGATATACAGGTACAGAAACAAGATGGAATATGCTTTTTCCGACAGGAGATGGCTGACAAGGGAAGAAGTGGAGTCGGATAATAATTTCGACAAAGAAGATGCACTTGGGTTTCATATACCCGGATTATTCGATAAAGTGCTTGATATTAAAGAGTGCTTTCTTCAGGCTGAGCCGTCAAATGCGATACGCGATGCAGTAAGGAGGTATGCCCATAAAAAGGGACTTGCATTCTTTAACTACCGTCAGCAGAGCGGTTTTCTGCGTAACCTTATAATCCGTAACAACGGCAAGGGTGATGTAATGGTGATCGTTGTGTTCTTCCTCGATGAAAAGGAAAGGATAGCAGGTCTTATGGATTTTCTTGCACAGGAATTTCCCCGCATCACTTCACTCTGGTATATTATCAATACAAAGAAGAACGACTCTCTGGCCGACCAGACTCCTGTCCTTTACAAGGGAGAAGATCATCTCATTGAGGAAATTGAAGGACTTAAGTTCCGTTTAGGACCTAAATCTTTTTATCAGACAAACAGATTACAGGCAGCCAGGCTTTACAGTACAGCGAGGGATTTCGCAGGACTAACCGGAAAAGAAACGGTTTATGACCTTTATACAGGTACCGGTACTATTGCAAATTATGTTGCAGGATTGTCGGGGAAGGTCATTGGTATCGAATATATTAAAGATGCGGTTGATGATGCAAAGATCAATTCCGGAATGAATAATATAAGGAATACTGAGTTTATTGCAGGTGATCTGAAGGATATTTTGTCGGAACAGTTTTACAGGGAACATGGGCATCCTGATGTTGTAATAACTGATCCGCCAAGGGCGGGTATGCATAATGATGTAGTCAGATCGGTCATGGCAGCGAATCCACGTAGGATCGTGTATATCAGCTGTAATCCGGCAACCCAGGCACGCGATATTTCGGTGTTTTCAGAGAGGTATACAGTGGAGAAGATACAGCCTGTTGATATGTTTCCGCAGACCCATCATGTTGAAAATGTTGCGCTTCTGAATAGTAAGGATATATAGAAAGTTACAATAAAAGCAAAATTATTGTATATTTGTCAATTCTGATAGGTGAAAGTTAATGTCGTCTGAAACTCAGGTTACTAATGAGATTATATCTCTGATGTATAATCAGAGTATTGATGAACATCTGGCAAGCTTAAGATATGCCGGGATAATTCAGCATGCTCTGATGCCGGAACGGACAATTCTGGAAGGATTGTTCAGTGATCATTTCGTGCTTTTTCTTCCCCGCGATATTGTCAGCGGTGATTTTTATTATGCCCTGCGCATGAGGCAATATATATGTGTAGCTGCAGGTGACTGCACAGGACATGGTGTTCCCGGAGCGCTTCTGAGCATAATGGGAATAAGCTTCCTTAATGAGATATTACAGACAAGATGTGAACCGAGAGCCAACAGGGTCCTGAATACGATGAGAGAAAAGGTTATGAAGGCACTCCATCAGACAGGTGAGAAGGCGGAAGCTAAGGATAGTATAGATATTGGCCTGTGTATTATTGACGGTGAGTCACAGAGACTTCAGTTTTCAGGTGCAAACCGTCCCCTTATGAGGATCAGGAACGGAGAATCGGAAGAGTTTAAGCCCGATAAGATGACAATAGGGCTTGCTCCCGTTCATGAACGTCCTTTTACAAATGTAGTAATTGATACCCGGCCCGGTGATACATTCTATCTGTTCACCGACGGTTTTTCAGATCAGTTCAGTGAGCTGACAGATAAGAAGTTCAAGCAGAAACAACTTAAGAAAGCAATAGAAAGTGTTGCCGGATTTCCGCTGAGCAGACAGAAAGAGTACCTCGAAGATACTTTTTTTGAATGGAAAGGGAATGTCCAGCAGATAGATGATGTGCTTGTATTCGGATTTCGGATATAACTATTTCGGATTATGATGAAGCTCATAGCTTTCAGGATAAAAAATTTCCGGTCGATAACAGATACCGGCTGGCAATCGCTGTCTCCTGATAATGTGACATGCCTTATCGGTCAGAACGAATCGGGAAAAACATCTATCCTCGAAGCTCTGAAAGTTTTTTACACGGGGATCATTTCCGAAGACGTTCTCCGCAGCGATCTGTCACTTCCCGAGGTAAGCTGCAGATTCAGTATCCCTGCCGGCTGGCTGTTGAGGGTCACCGATAATCCCGGACCGGAACTCCGCGAATTGCTGTCAGGTCTTGATAGTATTGAACTCACCAGGGCATGGATAGCCGACCTCTCATCGGTGATGCAGGTTTCAGGCGCCATCAGCCAGTACCTCGACTCCCTCGAAGATGCATGGAAAATTTATCTCGGCGATGTGACCCTGAAGCTGGAAGAGGAGATGGATAATATTGAAGTCCTCGAAGCAACACTTAAAAATATTATTAAGGAAGAATCCACTTTAAACTCAGGTCTTCCATCCATAGAGGGTAAAAGGAAACCATTCAGACTTTTCTTCAGGAAAAACGCTGCACCTGAAAGCCAGGAAACAAAAATAAGTTCAGAACAATGGACCCGCCTCGAAGAACTTCGTGAAAAGAAGGAAAAAATAATTGCCGAATTATCACGGAAGAAGTCTATGAAGAAAGCAGGGGAGAAATGGAAGGAGATCCTTGACAGGTACACAGGGCTTGAAAACCACATGCGTGAACTTTCCGTGAAGCTGGAGGAGAGACATCAGAAGCTTACCCTGCTCATGAGACCCTTTGATGATGAGGATGTGGCCTGGAAGAGCGTGCTTCACGATTACAGGAAAACCCGTAATGACCGCGATCAGATAAAATCGGAACTCGACCATCATATAGCTTTCTCGGGATACCTGCTCAACGGAAGTACAGAACAGGAAGCCGAATCGAAGGTCAGTGAAATAATCCAGTCATATAAATCGCAATTCAACAGCGAAATCCTCGGTAAGAAATACTTTACATATTGTCCGGTTTTCGAATTCTTTGAAGATTTCAGCAGCCTTCTGCCTAACAGGATCGATCTGCAGGACATAATCTCGGGCGATGAACAGGTGGAAGGTTATAAAGCTGCAAGGAACTTTCTGGCAATTGCAAAGCTTGACTATAGTTTTTTCCAGCAACCTTCCAGCCGTATCCTGAAACAGAAGATCGAGAATATAAACCGGACTCTGACGATGGATTTCCAGGATTTCTGGCAACAGTCAATCGGCAGGAATAACAAGATTCATATTCAGTTCGAGCTCGATCATTATGATGCCACTGCAGGAGCAAAAGCCGGCAAACCCTTCCTCGAGTTCTGGATAAAGGATGAGGGTGAGAGACTCTATCCCAAGCAGCGAAGCCGGGGTGTAAGATGGTTCCTTTCATTCTATATGGAATTAAAAGCATCTGCAAATATCAACAGGCAGATGGTTCTTCTTGTCGATGAGCCTGGCGTCAGCCTTCATGCCAGGGCTCAGGAAGATGTTCTGAAAGTATTTGAGGATATCAAGGACAAGATACAGGTTATCTATACCACTCATTCCCCGCATCTTGTCGAGATCAACAAGCTTCACAGGGTGCTTGCAATACAGCGTGATGATCTGGACAGCATGAGAAGCGCCACCCGTATACTTGATCCCCTTCAGCTTTCTTCTGCCAATCCCGATACCCTCACCCCGCTTCAGTGTATCCTCGGAAGCCCTGTAGCTGCCGAAGGTTTCACTCCGGATAAATTTAATATGATCGTTAATGATACAGGTACCTTCTACCTGTTGAATGCAATACTTCAGCTTACCGGACTGAAAAACAAGATAAGTGTCATCCCGTCGACAGGAGTTTCATCAATACCTCTTCTCTGTAATATTCTTATGGGATGGGGCCTTGATTTTATAGTACTTCTGTTCAGGAATGACAAGGAACAGGAAATTGAGGAACTGCTGAAGGGGACGATCTATAAGAACGGCACCAACGGCAGGGATGTGCTGATCAGGATGCCTGAGAGCTTTCTGAATTCAGAAGATCTTTTATCGACACTCGATTTCAAGAATCATATTCTCAAGACGAGGGAAGGCATTACGATGGCCAATTCGGATTATGTAAAGGAAAAGGAAATACCCAGGAATTTCATGTTCTCAAGGTTCCTGGCCGAAGTTATGGATGGCGATATAAGGCTGTCCGATCTTGATGAAGAAACCAATGAGAATTTCAGGCTTCTGATCGATAAGCTTGATGGTTTCAAATAACCTTCCAAATATTTTGGATTTAGTACCGGTTTTTCTATTTTTGTCGCTCCCGCGTTAGATTCAAAACTAAAGCTTCGGAGGGAGAAGGCAATAAAGGTATAGCCCTCCTTCGCTGCATCCTTCGCCAAGGCTACGGATGCCAAAGGAAGCTACGGAGGACGAAGGGAGAGATGGGTGAGTGGCTTAAACCAGCAGTTTGCTAAACTGCCGTATGGGTAACTGTACCGGGGGTTCGAATCCCCCTCTCTCCGCAAAGCCAAAACAGACCCCGCCGTCAGGCGGGGTTGTTTATTTTACCGAAGACCCGATGAAAGCTCGCTTTCAAAAGGGTCTGAGGGATAATAAACAAAACCCGACAGGGTCTGTTTTGGCTTTGCAGGGATCTCTCCCAGAGATCACGGCCGGGTTGCATACGCTTAAGCTTCAGATAAAGCAGATGCGACCTGGCCGTAATCCCCGCAGGGATCACGAGCGGAGCGAGCAATCAATTGCGTGGCAGATCAATATTTTCAAACTGTTTTTGAAGTCAACGGCAACAAAAGATATTTTTGATTATTTTCAGGGGAAATATTGTAACATGAAATCCCTCCTTCACCTTATCATTCTTTTCCTGTTTGTCGGCTGTTCTCAACCTCCCGCTGATATTCCGAAGATCATTTTCGATACCGACCTCGGGCCAGATTATGATGATGTGGGTGCACTCGCTTTTCTTCATGCAATGGCTGACAGCGGAAAAGCCGAGATCCTTGCAACGGTATCTTCCAATAAACATGAACTGGTAGCTCCGTCGATCGATGTAATAAACACATATTTCAACCGGGAGGAACTTCCTGTCGGAGCCCCGAAAACAACAGGCGCTTCAATGGGCTCCGGTCAGCACTGGGCAGACTCAATCGTCGCAAAATATCCTCACAAAATAAAATCGACTGAAGAGGTTGCAGATGCTGTTGAAGTATACAGAAAGATACTAAGCACACAACCTGATAAAAGCGTTACAATAGCTACCGTCGGATTCCTTACAAACCTCAGTAATCTTCTTAAATCAGCCCCCGACAACTATAGTCCCCTGAACGGTCAGGAGCTTGTTGGAAAGAAAGTAAAGAGACTGGTTTCGATGGCCGGCTGGTTCCCGGAAGGAAAGGAATTCAATATCTATATTGATTCAGTATCATCAAAATATGCCCTTGAAAACTGGCCCGGAGAAATCATATTTACCGGATTTGAGATAGGGTCAAAGATCTTTACCGGCCTTAAGCTGATAGAATCACCGGTAGATAACAGTCCCGTCAAAGATGTCTTCCGGATAAGTATTCCATTATCTCCGGAAGATAAAAACGGGAGAATGAGCTGGGATGAGACGGCAGTTCTGATAGCCGTTTATGGGACAGATGGTTTTTTCGATACTGTCAGGGGAAAGATAATTGTGAAAAGCGATGGTTCAAACGAATGGATAAATGATCCTGCAGGCAGGCATTACTTTGTAGTTCAGAAAATGCCGGTTAATGAGATGGCAGAGTTTATTGAGGAGCGAATGATGCATAATCCGCAAGGTAAATAGCGGGAGATGAGGTTATCATCAGGGCATCTCCTTACCTGCCCCTGTAATAACTTTATACCGGTATATTAAAAGATGTTTTTTCGTTTAACAATTGCAGAGGATCATCAGGATTCAGTTCATATGTAAATCCTTTTTCTGATGCTTTCATTATAAGTACTTTGAAAATTAGTAGATTAGCTATTATCGATTCTGCCCTGTAAGATGATATTTTCGCAATTTTTCTGAACCGGGAAAAGGTCACAGATCCGTTTTTTGTCAGAAAATCCATCAAGGCATTTTCAGCTTTGCCGAATCGGACCATTACTCCCGATTTTTTTTCTTCTTTCCTCCAGACCTGAAGCAAGATCCTGTTGGCGAGAAGGTTCTGGTCATTATGTCTGAAATATGCGAGCCAGCGGCCGCTTTCATCTTTTACCTGATAAGGTCTTTTACTTCCCCGAAGGACTTCAACTTCAAGGAGAGTTTTAGTCCCTGATGTATGCTGTTTTATGGAGTAGCTTATTTCGGGACGGCAGAATAAATGTGCTGCAGTATCTACCATATAGATCTCCTCGTCGGACTGGATACCGGCAATGCTTCCGTTATCCCTGACTCCTATAAGCAGCCTTCCCCCGTCGGTATTTGAAAATGCAACCAGCGTCCTTGCGATCTTCCTGCTGTCAGAGACGCAGTACTTAAAATCAAGATGCTGGTTTTCACCTTCTTCAATCAGCTTTCTGAGATAATTTTCCACGACTTTATTTCACTCTTCCAAGCGCTTTACCCACTTCCCTGATTTGCTCAAAATGATGGGGCAGAATATTTCCATCAGGATCGGTAACAACTTCAAGACATAATACACCGTCATTTTCGACAATCTGCCTGGCTTTGTCTGCAAGCTCTCCGGTGTTGAATTGTTGTCCCTTCCCTCCCCATTTTTCGCCAAGATAAGTAAAAAGGAACCACTGAACTCCATCTTCTACCCATCTCGACGAAGGGATTTCATCAATTGTTTGCTTTTCCCCGGAGCTGTAATCACAATATGGAGTATTTACCTGGATTTTTCCAAAACCATAATTATAGGTTACTATACTTTTTTTGTTACCAGCCTTTGCCGCGAGGGTATGAGTGCTGATATTATGCTTCAGCGACATATCCATTCTTGTACTTCGGATGGCATTCCATTTATACAATCCGTCAAACCACCATCCACTGATACCATTACCATAGCGAAGACTCCATTCGCGTACCATATCTTCAAGAACAGGCTGATTAAACTGGCTGGTGGCACTGTCTTTCTTAAAAGAATATCTGAATTTTTCAGAAACCAGTTTATTACTTACCGGCGGATTGGCCGGGAGGTATAAGATTAACGGGATATTATACTTCTTCAGTTCTTTTATAAGATCAGCCGGCAGATCCCGGACAGAACATAATTCTCCGGGTTTGACTCCCACCATTTTGTCGAAAACCGAATTCGGAGAACAATAATACCCTGAATTCTGACCCAGGGTAAACATCACGAAACCGGCTCCGGCTTCTTTGGCCTGTTGGGCAAAATGGCCAACATTAAATTTCTCGACTGCTGCATTCCATTCCTTTGATCCTCCGTCAGGAGCGAATACATCTTTTAAAAAATGAAGCATGATCCCAAAACCTGCGTCGTGAAACCATTCGGTGTTCGGATTACCCTTATATTCGACAGGGCCCGATGTAACAATGGATGCTGTTATTTTTTCACCCTTTCCTGTTGGAGACAAAGCTATTTCGCACTTAATGTACTTGTCAACGTAAGATGTCAGCAACACTATTTCATCAGACCAGATACCCGGAAGTTTTTCCCATCCCGTGTCAGGTGAGGGAGATGATGAAAGATACCAGCTGAACTCAGGATTGTGATAGTTCTCCGGCATATCAAAACGGATAGCGAGAATTGTTTTGGCTACCAGATCTCCTTCAAATCCCAGGTTATCAATTCTGTTTGTCTGACATGATACCAGTGTGAAAATGGAACACAGTAATAAAACAGATTTATTCATGGTAAAAGTTAAATACAATAAAAGGGCATGAAACAGTCGTGAGGTATACCGGATTCTGTGGAGATTTTGTATTCTAACATTCCCCATTTTTTACCTCCCTGAGTCTCATAATTCAAAGTTCCGGGAAAGTACACCGGAAGTCCATCATCAATCCTGATATGATCGGCAATTGATCCGGAAGGAACGAGACTGCCGGTCCTGGTTATCCATGTCCGGTCGCATTGTGTTGATGCTGTAAGTAAAAGCATATGCTTTTGTTCTTCAACTTTTACAAATCCACACTCCAATGACATCGAGTAATCGCGAATCCAGAACGATGGATATGTTTTTCGTCCTCCCGGTCTTATTAATATTCCTCCTGTAGAATTACCTCCGGAATCAGGCGAGATTTTTTGTCCGGGGTAAATACGTGAGCTGTCCAGGACATCTCTTGTCAATTCTTTAAGATAAATAAGATCTTCAGAAGACAGCAAGCTGCCTGGTTGGTATGCGGATTGTCCATTTACAGTAATTGCCGGTAAAATACTCAGGATCAGTAAAAGTACAAGCTTCATAATTAAATAATAAAACTTTCCGTTAAACGGTCGCTTTATAATAATATCCCGGCGAGTGATGCCGATATATAAGATGCCATTGTACCGCAGATCATCGCCTTGAATCCAAGTCTTGCAAGGTCTGCTTTCCGGGTTGGAGCCATGGCGCCGATACCGCCTATCTGGATTGCTATTGAGCTGAAGTTGGCAAAGCCACACAGGGCGAAGCTTGCAATAACTATCGATTTTGCACTGAGGGCGCCCTGAGCTATCATCGGCGACAGATCGGAATAAGCTACAAATTCATTGATTACCATTTTCGTCCCCATAAGCGAACCGACATCGAAGGATTCGGAAACCGGGACTCCCATGACAATTGCGAAAAGTGAAAAGAATAATCCGAAGACATCTTTAAGGCGAAGGTTTTCTACATCAAGCCCGATAAAATCGAGTGATGCCCCGGTCCAGTTCAGGAAGAGTCCGAAATATCCGAGAAGTGCATCAACAAGAGCTACAAGGGCAATCACCCCGATGAGCATTGCAATGACATTGATGGAGATATTCATGCCGTCGGAAGCGCCATGGGATATTGCATCCATTATATTTGCATGTTCCTTTTTCACTTCGAGAGTCACTTTCCCTTTTGTTTCGGAAACCTGTGTTTCGGGAAATACAATTTTAGATATTACAAGCGCTCCGGGTGCAGCCATAAGACTCGCAGCCAGAAGATATGAAGCGGGCACTCCCATTGAAATATATACTGCCATTACACCTCCGGCGATACATGCCATACTTCCCGTCATCGAGGCAAGCAGCTCCGACATAGTCATTCCCGACAGGTAGGGCCTTATCATTATCTGAGCCTCTACCTGGCCGACAAAGGCGCTTGCCACATTCGAAAGAGCTTCGGATCCGCTTACACGCATGGCCCAGTGAACAAACCTGGCAAGGACGGCAACAACTCTTTGCATAAGGCCGATATGATATGCCATTGCAACAAGCACACAGACGAATATGATTGTCGGAATAAGGATAAATAGAAAAACACCACCTGATACAATTGTCGGAGGAAGTATCTGCGATACTTTGGTAAGGTCGCCAAAGACGAACAGTCCTCCTTCCTGGGAAAAATCGAGAAGCTTGTTTATTGCCTTGCCCAGCCAGTAAAAAATATCCTGGCCGATCGGAACTTTGAGGATGAATATTGCCAGGGCAAGCTGTAATCCAAGTCCTGTGAAAACAATCCGGTAATTGATCGCTTTCCTGTTATTTGACCATAAATATGCAAGTGCCAGAATTATGAGGATCCCGATTATACCTGTAAATCGTGCCATGCAAGTCTGAATTAATTATGAGATGATCCAAACCTACATTTTTTTTCGATACGCAGGCATACGTGAGAAAAAGAATTTACCTGTACAAACCGACCTGCCCGTGATAGGGGAGGGCACGGTAAATCCTCTTTGCATCGGCTCTGGAAAGCCT
The DNA here is from genome assembly GCA_029564935.1 of Bacteroidota bacterium. Lineage (GTDB taxonomy): Bacteria > Bacteroidota > Bacteroidia > Bacteroidales > VadinHA17 > LD21. The sequence continues at coordinate 10,122 of JAKQPD010000235.1, read as the reverse complement.
GATCTTTATGAACGGACGATAATCCGGAACACGGAAAGAAGCAGTTCTGGCCAGGGAAGCTGCAGTATACTTAAGCCTGTCGCGGAGATCAAAAACAAACCTTCTGAAACCATCCCCGAACTTCAGCTTTTCTTCCTGATAAACATAAATATTTATGCTGTTATCCATCACAAGAATGAAATTGACCGGCTCGAAATCGGCCGTGTCGGGAATTATATCGGGTTGATATTCCGAAGTATCTTTAGGTGCCATCTTTATCATCAGCGGCTCTTTCATTATTGTGGAATAATCCCTTTCAATAACGAGGGGAGCAGAGAGCATGTTCAGAACAGAATATTCATCTTTTGAAAGGATGCTGCTGATATGTTGCTTCTTTATATCTGTTGTGTGAACAACCACCCCGCTTATTTCAAGGTTAACTGTACTGTCAGCCAGGTTTATTGTCATATAGATTGAATCAGTCCCGGCCATCGCAACCCTCGATTGAAAATATGCTTTCTCCCTCATCAAAGAAATAAATGCTGAATCCGAGAATATCCTTTCATCAACAGGGTTCTTCTGATTCTGAACGAAGCCATATTTCTCATGGATCTCCTTAAGCTTTCTTGCCGGTGCGATAACCGACATTACAGTATGATAGATCATGAATGCCACCAGCAGGCTGGAAATAACTATAAAGGATATCTTCCTGTAAAAAGGTCGGACGTTAACTTCTGTATTCATACAATCTCTTTATAATACCCTTTCAGAAAATATACACTTTTGATCCGACACTCAATGTCCTGTAAATAACTTCGAGGTCTTCATCCCCGAGTCTTACGCATCCATGTGTAACAGGCATCCCTATGAACCTCTTATATATAGTTCCGTGAATAAGATAGCCACTGCCCAGACTTAGTGCATAATCTCCAAGCACACCATATTCATATCTTGTCGGGTGGTCCCTTGCCGGTATTGGTAAACCCTCCTCAACAAATGCCCAGTCGGGCCTTGTCCATACCGGATTGACCCTTTTATCCTGAATTGTGAATTTCCCCTTTGGTGTTTTGAATATCCAGGATCTTCCTTCAACAGTCTGAAGCATCTTATAGCTTCCTGAACTGCAGAAACCCTCTCTTACCTGCTTCTTGTTCCTGTAAAGATGAAAAAGATTGTCTGTAGTGTTTATTACAAGGTATGACTGCCCCGATGTAAATGAATTATATTTCCTGGAAAGACGCTGAAGATCCCTGTTCATCTGGGAAGTCAATCTTTTATATCCTGCATCCTGCTTTAATTCCGGGTTATTTGTCAGAGCTGTTTTTCCTCCCGATGGTATCTCCTGAAGGGCAGGTACCAGCCAGATGAAAAATACCAATACGAATATCACTGAAGCAGCAAAGGTTATTATGAGGATGAATTTCCTGAAAAAGTTTTTAATCCCCTGATCTTCGGATAATCTTTTAAAAAATGAACGCACATTCGCGGTTACTCCGGAAATATTTATCTCACCGGTACTTCCTGTATCAGGATCCTGTATTAAATCCTTTTCATTCATAGCTTGCGGTTCATTCTTCAAGTACTTTATCAATATCCTGCATGGATCCCACTATAGTTACGGGTGTGCCGACCTTAACATAACGGTAAACTATATTCATATCACTATCCCTGAGAGCCACGCAGCCTTCTGTCCAGTCGACTCCCTTGCCACCGTTTCCGTGTATCTCGATCATTCCTCCGATCTTTGAAGATGGCGGGAGGTTGCCGTTTGAAAGATCCCTCCTGAATCGTGCAGCATCTTCATCATTCGGATAATTGAGCAGCAGCGCCCGGTGATATTTTGTATTTCCACCATCAAGCTTCCGGATGATCTTATACATCCCCTCGGGTGTTGCCTTGTCTCCCTTCACCCTTTTATTGCCAACCCAGTTCTTACCTAATTCTGCCGGAAACTCATTAATTTTCTTCCCCTTATTGTAAACAAGAAGCTTTCTTGAGAACTTGTCAATGATGATTGAAAATTCACCGTTAGTCCGCGATGCTGCAACAGTCCTGTCGATCCACTTCTTCCATGTCGGGTAAGCGGTGAAATACTCCCGGAGGTTAAGGTCTGCAAAATCCCAGGACGAAAGTAACAGATTTTCCGATTCGGAAAGAGAAGATTCAGCCTGAAGTAATAAATTTCCGTTAAAAGCTGTTTCTGCATCTTTCAGTAGCATTTTTCCCCTTGAGATCCGTTCATGGATCTCGGGAGGATAAGGATAATTGGCATACCTGTCATTGATCTTTTTCAGAAGGGAATTGAGGGAGTCTATCCTCGGAGCAAGATTTTCCTTCAGATACTCTGTTAACCTGAGGGAACTGTCCGTTGCCGCATCAGCCATTCCTGCTGCAATCCGGGCATATTCTTCAACCTGGTTAAAGTTCCTGAAATAGATGAACCGTTCATTTTCCCTTTTCCACACGGCCATTGCAGAATCATAACCTGCCTTTGCCTGCCTGAAAAGATAAGGGGAATATTTGTCCGCATGGTTCTTTTCAGCGACCGACAGTGAATCGCGGGCTGTCTGTAACTTAATTACCGGCGGGGCAGGGACGGGATAGAATATAAGGAAGCCTGCCGTCAGAACGATCAGTGAAGATATTGAAATAATTATTGTATTCCTGAGCTTCTTACCCATTCAGATTTTAATCAGCCTGATTGACAGGAAATAATTAACCGCAAAGATCACCCGGATACCTTGCAGAGCATGCAAAGGGGACTTTGCGTACTCTGCGCTTCCTTAGCGCTCTTTGCGGTTATTGAATCCTGATTCAGAAATTAGAATCTTATCCTTGCTTTTCTTAAAGCTTCTTTGATCTCACTGTTAAGAGCATCAGCTTTGGCTTTTGCTGCTTTAACCTTGTTCATCGCATCCATGAATGAACCTTTGTCGAAAAGACCCTGAGCTTCTGCAACTGCACTTTCAACACCGGTAAGGTCGGTTTTGATCTGCTCGATAACCTGAGCACCTTCTTTGCCTCTCGGGAGTTTGGGAACAAGCTTTGTATTTTCTTCTGCGACAGCTTTAATGTCATTCAGGAGGGTCTGTGTCTGATTCTTAACTTCTTCTTTCTTTGCAGCAACACCGGCAACAGCCTGATTTGCCATATTGGTAACCTCATCAAGCTTCACTTTAACATCACCGAATTTCTTGAAAAGCTTTGATTTCTGGGTTTCAACATCTGCAAGAACTGTATTCATCGCATCCTGAACTTTCGCAAATTCATCGGGCAGATAAACATTTACTTCAGCAGCCTTGGCAGCTTCAATAGCAGCCTTGGTAGCATCAATCTGAGCCTGCGGAACTTTTCCACAACTTGAAAGGACTACAACCATTACTATGGCAGCAAATCCCATAAACACTTTGTTTTTCATCTTTTAATTTGTTTAAATCCTGTATCTGTTTGACAACTTCCTGATCGTTTCCGGAGTTGATTATTATCTCTCTGAAAAAAATCGCCGCGAATATATACTATTTTGTTTACATAGAAACATAAAATTAGAAAATATATTGTAAATGTTAAAAAAAATTAAATTGCAGGCAGAAATAACATGGAAGATCATTATATTGTATTGCCGAATCTGAGTTTAATTATTGTTGCAACAAATAATACTTCTTATAATGAATGATCAGCTTATCGCAATTTTAACATGGGTTATCCTGGGATTGATCGTAGGATTGCTTGCAAGATTCATAATGCCTGGCAGACAGCGTGGCGGATTGATAATAACTGTCCTATCCTGAATCCTGAACCCTGGACCCTGAACCAATTAATCAATTAATCCCATTTCTGTAAGTACCTTCCTCAGCCTTGATCTTTCATCAATGGTCATCGGTCCGGCCGGGGGCATACATGGTCCGGCATCAATCCCAAGCAAGGTCAGTGATTCCTTTATTACAGCAGGAAACGTTCCGAGTGTAAAAGCAAGTCTGAGTGGAGCCAGCCTGAACTGATCCTCAAGAGAACCTTTCAGATCACCTGCGATGAATTTCTCATAGATATCAGCACAAAGCCCTGGAGCCACGTTTGCACAGGCAGCTATCGATCCGGCAGCTCCGTAGCAGAGACCCCCGTATATCAGTGTATCCCGTCCCATCAGCACTGAAAAGTCATCCAGATGTCGTGTTAACCGGATAAATTCCGCACCAACTGTCATATCTCCCGATGAATCCTTAATACCCGCGATATTGTTAATTTCAGCCAGTTTTGCCACTGTAGCGGGAGAGAGGCTCACTCCTGTTTTTGGCGGATTATTATAAAGGATGACAGGCAGGCTTGTATTTTTCGCGACTGTTGTATAATGGTCTGTCAGCTCATTCTGGTTCGGAGAGAGGAACATCGGTGTCAGCACCGACACTGCATCTGCCCTGCATTCCTCGGCAATCTGTGTAAGCAAAACGGTCTCGCGGGTTGTTATTCCGTTTGTCCCCGCATAAACCGGGACTCTTCCTCCGGTTTCCTCCACGGCAACAGTGTAGATTTCACGTTTTTCTTCCGGAGTGAGTCCGTAAAACTCTCCTGTTGTGCCAACAACAAAGAGTCCGTGAACACCATTGTCAATAAGGTAGTTCAGCAGCTTCCTGAAAGCTAATTCATTGAATTTTCCGTCACCATTAAGTGGTGTTATAACAGCGGGTATGATACCCTTTGGTTTAAATCTGGTAGTTGGTTGCATAATTATATTTGTAATTTACGATAATTACACCCTTCCCCTTAGCCTTAAGGGGAAAGCCTGTCCCGCGACAGCGGGAGGCAGGGATAGGGTTTGTAGCACCTGCTGCAAGCGCAGGGGATGAGGTGGATACTTCTTTCGGGAGAAGGGCAGGGGATGAGGCCGAAAACTCTTGATGAAAAGACCTGTACGGCACTGGCAGAAGACATGGTATGAGGTCGATACATCTCAGCGGGAGAGCATTAAGCGTAATAGCAGGAGGCATGGTGCCAGGTATCATCTTATCAAACAAGGTTTCTTATTCTCAAATCTCCATCCCTGTATGAGATACTGCATTGCAACCGAATCGTCCCGTGATCCGCCAGGAAGTTTCTGATACAGCTTGTTAGCTTTTTCAACCTGTTCCATGTCGATCTCAATTCCCAGTCCCGGCTTCTCCGGGACGGTTATCATCCCTTTTTCTATTTTAAGGGGCTCTTTTGTAAGCCGTTCTTCACCTTCCTGCCATATCCAGTGTGTATCCAGAGGGGTTATCCTTCCCGGTGCTGCAGCTCCGGCATGAACAATCATGGCAAGGGAAATATCAAAGTGATTATTTGAATGTGAACCCCAGGTCAGTCCCCATTCATTACAAATCTGAGCTACTCTGACGGCTCCCTGCATTGTCCAGAAGTGAGGATCGGCAAGCGGGATGTCGATTGAATGTAGCTGTATTGCATGTCCAAGCTGCCGCCAGTCGGTAGCGATCATATTTGTTGCAACCGGGATTCCGGTAGCTCTTCTGAATTCGGCCATGATCTCCCTTCCCGAATAGCCTTTTTCGGCGCCGCACGGATCCTCGACATATACAAGAACATTCTGTTTTCCCCTGCAGAGATTTATTGCCTCATCGAGTGACCATGCTCCATTCGGATCGATAGTTACTCCTGCACAAAGGAAACGTTCCGCCAGGGCATTAACGGCCAGCATTTCTTCATACCCGCTGAGCACACCGCCCTTGAGTTTGAACTGATGGAATCCGTAACGTTCAACGGCTGCCTCTGCAAGTCTGACTATGGCTTCAGGGTTAAGAGCTTCTTCTCTCCGGAGACTGAGCCATTTATCTTTCTTTCCCGAACCGGCAGAATAATCCAGATCCGTCTTCTTCCTGTCGCCTATATAAAAGAGGTATCCGAGCATTTCAACCTTTTCCCTTTGCTGTCCGGTTCCCAGAAGGGCAGCAACAGGTTGCCCCAGGAACTGTCCGAGCAGATCGAGAAGTGCGGTCTCGATAGCAGTTATTGCATGTATTGTCACCCTCAGGTCATAGGTTTGAAGGCCACGTCCGCCGGAATCCTTCTCGCCGTATTTCTGCCTGACCAGACTAAGGATGTTGTTGTATTCTCCCAGACTCTTTCCCCTGACCAAATCCTTTGTTTCATCAAGGAGTTCCCTTATTTTCTCACCGCCAGGCACTTCGCTGATCCCGGTATGACCGGCATTGTCCTTCATTATGACAATATTCCGGGTGAAGAAAGGCCCGTGGGCACCGCTGAGGTTCAGCAGCATGCTGTCGCGACCTGCTACGGGGATCACTGTCATCTCGGTTACAACTGGTGCTCCTTTAATTACTTTGCGATCCATATCAAATAGTTGTGTTTACAAGCGCAGAGCTCAGGGCTCAGAACGTAGAGCTGAGGGCAAAGGGCAAAGTCCTCAAAGTCAATACTCATAAATCAAAAATCACAAATCAATGTTTATACTCCGGGTTCTTCGCCCTTCGCCCTTCGCTCTTTGCTCTTCGCCTTCTTTACCTCATCACCTCCACCTTCGCCAGTTTCTCATAGAACCTTATAATACCCCCGTGATCACTATCCCCGAACCCGTCAACCTTTAAAGCCTGCATTATCTCCATCACAGCTGAGGTCAGCGGAAGCGGTACACCGACTTCATGCGATGCTTCAAGGGCATTCTTCAGATCCTTTATATGGAGGTTTATCCTGAATCCCGGATTGAATTTCCTGTCCATGACCAGTGGAGCTTTTGCATCAAGCACTGTACTTCCGGCCAGACCTCCTCTTATTGCCTGGTAGACAAGCTCCGGCTCGACGCCTGCTTTTTCTGCCAGGACGAGCGCCTCCGACATTGCAGCGATATTCAGGGCTACAATGATCTGGTTAGCCAGCTTCGTAACATTTCCGGCGCCGGATGATCCTGTAAGCACTACAGATCCGGCCATTGCTTTCATAATTGGATAACATCTGTCAAAGACCTCCTTCTTTCCCCCAACCATTACAGATAAAGTACCTTCGATGGCTTTCGGTTCGCCTCCGCTAACCGGAGCATCAAGCATTGCAACACCTTTCTCTTCAAGAAGCGCTGCAAGCTCCCTGCTTACAATAGGAGAGATCGAGCTCATATCGATAAGAACTGACCCGGCTTTGAAACCATATATCAGTCCGTCCTTACCGCTGACAACCTCCTTTACCTGTGGTGAATCGGGAAGCATTGTAATAACTGTCTCACATTCTTCCGCTACTAATGCAGGACTTGATGCTTTCACGGCACCAAGTGAAACAAGTTCCCCGACAGCACTTTCATTCAGGTCATGTACAATAAGCTTATATCCTGCCTTGATAAGGTTCTTACTCATGGGCTTTCCCATTATTCCCAAACCGATAAATCCGATCTTTAACATTTTTTACCTTTTAATTATTATTCAGTTCATATTTTTTTCAATTCAAACCTTTGGATCTTTCCCACAATCAATACGTAGCTTACAACAGCCATGAAGGCATGGAAGCTTACGAATACAAGTGCCCAACTGAAAGACCCTGTTGCCTTAATTATATATCCTATTGCGATAGGTGTAACAATGCTCGACAAGTTACCGAAAGTGTTGAACAATGCTCCGCTCAGTCCTGTGATTTCTTTCGGAGCAGTATCGGCATTAACTGCCCAGCCCAGAGCTCCTATCCCTTTCCCGAAATAGGAGAGGGCCATAAGGGCAACAACTATCCATTCAACAGCAGTAAAATTACAGAAAACCATGCTCATGGATATCAGCATGCCTGCTACAATAGGTACTTTTCTTGCTACTGAAAGAGAATAGCCTTTCCTCAGGAGTGAATCGGAGAATATCCCTCCAAGATTACCCCCGATGAATCCGAAGATAGCAGGAAGAACTGCAATGAAACCGGCCTTGAGGATAGTCATTCCCCTCTCCTGTACAAGGTAAACAGGGAACCATGTAATGAAGAAATATGTGATAGCATTGATACAATACTGGGCTATATATACTCCCAGGAACATCCTGCACTTCAGCAGCTGACCCAGATATCGCCATTTCGGGGCTGATCCGCTTTTCTTCTTCCCCTTTCCGTCAATATCCATATCTACAAGAGCTCCTCCGCTTGTAATATAATCGAGCTCTTTCGGATTGATATAGGGGGATTTTTTCGGTTCATGGACAAATTTCTGCCAGACGATAAGAAAAATAAAGCCAACGCATCCCATAAAGATGAATGACCACTTCCATCCGTAAGTATGAACGATAAAGCCCAGTACCGGGGCGAACAGTACGGTGGCAAAATATTGTGCAGAATTGAATATGGCAGCTGCTGTTCCTGTCTCTTTCGAGGGGAACCATGCAACACTTATCCTGCTGTTTGCCGGGAAAGCGGGAGATTCTGCAATCCCCAGCATGAATCTCAATGTAAACAGAACCGCTACGGCGGTGAAGCCCGAAAGTGATCCTGTGAATCCCGTTATGAAAGTAAAAAATGACCATGAAAAGAGGCTGACGGAATAGACTATCCTTGAGCCGAACCTGTCGAGAAGCCATCCTGCCGGAAGCTGGGCAAGGACATAAGCCCATCCGAATGCGGAGAAAATATACCCGAGTGATACGGAATCCAGACCAAGGCTCTTTGAAATTGCCGGCCCCGCTATTGACATAACCGTCCGGTCGGCATAGTTGATGGCTGTAGCAAAGAACAGCAGACTGACTATAGCCCACCTGAAGTTAGTCTTCTTCTGTTCTTCCGGTACCAGGTTATGTGAGGTCATTTTCTTTTTCTGTAAAGATTAAAAATGATTCAGGGAATTGAATCGCTATTTACAAAATATTAGATTTCCGGATTCATTTTGTTGATATATTTAACATTTGTTTACAATGATTTCCCTTTGCGGCCTTTGCGATATCCTTTGTGGCCTCTGCGGTTAAATGGTTTTTTCTTTTACCGCAAAGTGCGCAAAGTTTTTCGCAAAGGGCACAAAGGGAATTAGTAATTATTGAAAAATGGCAGAAGCACCGATAATAATCAGAACAACAAAAGAAGACAATGTCGGTATTATTGCAAATACCGGAGGATTAAAAAAAGGGACCATCCTCAGTGACGGGATTATTTTGTCTGATGATATCCCCACCGGCCACAAAGTTGCCCTTACCCCGATTCCCGAGGGCGGAAGGGTCATCAGGTACGGACAGGTGATCGGATACGCCGTTAATCCTGTAAACCCCGGCGAATGGATACACGAATCCAGAATGAGCCTCCCAGAACCTCCGGGTCTCGATTCAATTCCCCTTCCTCTCAAACCTCAGCCTCAGCCTCAACCTCAACCTCAGCCTCAGGAGTTGGCAGTTAGAAAAAGGCAGTTGGCAGTTGGCAGTTGGCAATGGGAATTAATGCCTGAATTTATAGTAATTATGGTTACCGTAATATAGGTTACGATAAATTTATTATATTTGCATTTGATTTAGTCATATCTGATCAAACAATTTCAAATGGAATTTTATAACCGGGAAGAAGAGAAAAAATTATTGGAAGACGTCAGAAAAATGTCATTAAAATCGTCCAGGATGACGGTAATTACAGGTCGACGCAGGATAGGTAAAACAACTCTTTGCACAAAGGCATTCGAAAATTATAAGACTCTTTATTTTTTTATTGCTCGAAAAAGTGAAGTATTACTTTGCCAGGAGTTTATTGAAGAGATTAAGCAAAAGTTTAAAAAGCCTGTTTTGGGTGAATTCAGCAGTTTTTCCAGACTTTTTGAATACCTGCTGGTTGAGGCACAAAGCGAACCATTTACTCTGATTATTGATGAATTTCAGGAGTTTAATCAGGTCAATAAATCTGTTTACAGTGAAATGCAGAACCTGTGGGACAGGTATAAGGGGAAATCAAAATTAAATCTCATTTTAAGCGGTTCAGTTTATTCTATGATGAAAGAAATCTTTGAAAATGAAAAGGAACCTCTTTTTGGACGAGCAAATGAACGTATAAACCTGCAGCCATTTAAAGTTAATGTAATCAGGAGTCTCGTTACATCAAAAGTTCCCGGAATCAGTTTGCGAGACCTGCTTTCTTTTTATACTATAACAGGAGGCGTAGCAAAATATGTTGAATTATTTGTTGATAAGGAAAAATTTACGCTTAACGGGA
>JAKQPD010000232.1 GCA_029564935.1 Bacteroidota bacterium | reverse complement strand
AATAAAGAAGGCTGATCTGAGAACTCCGAAGTCTTTTTTCCATTGGAGATTCCCGTCGAAATCATAGCAGTAAAGGCCTTCAGAACCAAAGAATGCCACAGCATATTTCCCGTCCACAGCCATAGAAGTATTTGCATGGGTTGATTTCGGGTGTCTTTTAACTGCCGGGACACCGGTGTATGGAGTTCTTTCCCAGATGATCCTGCCGGTATTTTTATCAATGCAATAAACTTTCCATGTATGAACTGATTCGTCTTTTACAGGAGTAACATCTCCGTAAAGACCAGGTTTGAAGCCTGTCTTGTCTTCTTCACTGATCGCAGTTGTTATAAACAGTCTGTCTCCCCAGATTACAGGGCTTGATATCCCCATCCCGGGTACCGGGATCTTCCACCTGATATTTATTGCCTTTTCAATATCAAATTCCGAAGGCAGGTTTGCATTGTCAAGCACTCCTGATGCAAAATAACCCCGGTAGCCCGGCCACTGGCGTTCGGGAATGATCTGACCTGAAACGGATAGATTCAGAACAAGGAAAAAAGTCTGAGATAATAGAAAAAATGATTTAAGATTCATTTTTGACAGCTTACCTGTGGATAATTTTATTTGAAGAAATTCCTGACAATATTTTCATAACTGATGCCAACGGGAATTTTCTTTTCGCCAAGGTAAATATATTTATTACTAAAAGAAATATTCTTTTTTACATTTATTAAATAAGACCTGTGAACTCTCATAAAGTTGTTTTGCGGCAGCCTGGTTAACAATTCCTTAATACTTATGTGTGAAATTACAGGTCGCGGATCTCCGGTAAAAATCTTAACATAATTATCCATTCCCTCGATATATCTTATATCTGTAACAGGTATCCGGCAGAGCTTATAATCACTTCTTACAAACAGAAACTGATCATTTTCAGGATTTAAGTGATTAATGTAATCAAGGTAATCACGGGTTTTTTCACTGCTTTTTCGAAACGGCTGAAAGTAATAGGTTTAAGAAGATAATCAACAGCGTCGAGGTTAAAACCTTCCACAGCATATTCGCTGTAAGCTGTTGTAAAGATCACCTGTATGTTGCAATCCAGAGTTTTATAGAAATCGATACCGGATATATCAGGCATCTGGATGTCAAGAAATATGAGATCAATTGCGGAATTCTTAAGGTACGAAGCAGCTTCTGAAGTAATTGTTTCAGATCAATATAACCGATCCTTGAACAATAGGTCCCGACAAGTTCGAGAGCCAATGGCTCATCATCAACAGCTATTGCATTAATCATTTCAGTTGAAGATTCAGATGTACAAGAAATTCTTCACCAGTTTCAGAAATTTCCAGTTTATGTTTGCCCGGGTATATCAAATCAAGTCTTTGCTTAGTATTTCTTATCCCAAGACGAGTTGTTCCATTTTCAAGGTTCTTAACTGCAAATTTAGAATTCTTTACGATGAGATTCAAGATGCTGTCAGTGATGTTTATATCAATTGTAATGACAGATCTCTTTTCGGTGCTTACTCCGTATTTGAAAGCATTTTCAATGAAAGGCATCATTATCAAAGGAGCAATTTGCAGGTTTGCAGGATTTCCGGTCACGAGATAATTGATCTGAACGGATGCAGGAAGGCGATATTTCTGCAATTCAATATAGGTGTCGATATATTCCAGTTTCCTGTTCAGCAATACCAGGTCATGGCAGGCATCCTGGACGACAAATCGCATCATGTCAGAAAACTTCTCTATGGCACGTGGCGTCTCTACCGCCCTGGTAATTGACAGGGAATAAATAGTATTAAGTGTATTGAAGAGAAAATGCGGATTTATCTGGGCTTTAAGAAATGCAAGTTCAGTATTTACCTTTTCCTTCTCAGTCTGTTGCCACTTTTGTATTATCCTCAAACCTGTCGAAAGAGTAAGCATCAGGAAAAAGACAAGAACCGTATAACTGAATTCAGGTCTGAAAAAGTCCAGCTTTTTTGGCGGAGGTGGTTGTACTCTCCGGCTGGGAGGCTGTCCGAAATCCGGATTGTCATTTCCTGGTGGAATACCGGGAAAGTTACCCGGGTTCATTTCTGATCCTGGCCCCGGACCGGGCCAATTACCTTGCCCCGGGGAATTATTCTACCGGGAGAAAGGCAATTGAGGTCTCGACAATTCAGTAATGATGGAGGGTACTGCTATGGTCAGGATGAGGCATGTGAGACAAACAAGAACATAAGCAAAGTACTTTTTCGGAATGAAAAGACGGGGGACAAGAAAGTAGAAATTAAAATAGAAGAACCCAACAAAAAACAGGAACGGAATTAGCACAGGTAAAACAGAATTCCTTATCTGCGGTCTGGGGACAAGTGTGGAAAGCAATGCAAGAAATACTCCCCATGCAGCTGTATGAATACCGGCTCGTACATATTTATTCTTAATACTGAAATTCATTGTGTCATATTGAGATGCCAGTTACTTTGCCTGAAACGGTGAATGTTTTTCTCAGGGTACCTCCTGAATAAACTCCATCGTTATAAATTCCGTTTGCATTTATGCCAGTTGTTGTACCTCCGGTATAAATTGAGTATGAGGAACCGCTGATAAATGC
>JAKQPD010000223.1 GCA_029564935.1 Bacteroidota bacterium | reverse complement strand
ATTAAACCGGGAACGAAATGCGATCTGCCCGTCTGCAGCATTGATTTTCTGCCAACCATCTGTTCAGTTACCGGTACCTCTCTCCCGCCTGGCCATATCATAGATGGCCGTGATATAAGTCCTGTATTCTATGGAAAGCAGCTGAAGCAGGCTCCGCTTTACTGGCATTTCCCGCACTACAGGGTCGGAGATGTTGTACCTTACAGCATTATACGAGACGGAGACTGGAAACTTATCAAAAGGTACGAAGGTAAACCATTCGAACTCTATAACCTTAAGAAGGATCTTTCAGAAACGAAAGATCTGGCTGAAACTAAATCCTCCAGAGTGAAAAAACTTAACCGGAAACTGGAAGAATGGCTGGTTCAGGCAGAAGCAAAAATGTCGGTTGAGAAATAACCAGAACTATTTTTTATGATTAATAATTGTCAAATTAAAATTTACCTAGTTTCGAGCAACTGGCCTGAAAACCGAACAGGTCAAAATGATTCCAGCAGAAAAGGATTTAATTGATTATTTTTGAATAAAAGATCATTATGGATGACAATATAAACATAGAAAAGACATATAATCATTGGATTGTTACTTCAGACAAGGATTTTAACACAATGATCCATTTATATGATTCAAAGGATTATCATTGGTCATTATTTATTGGACACATTGTGATTGAAAGGCTTATGAAAGCATGTATTGTCCGGAAGACCGGATTACACGCACCTTTAACACATGATCTGACCAAATTGGCAAATTTATCAGGATTACAATTTACTGAAGAATATCTGGATTGGTTAGATACAATTACGACTTTTAATATTAATGCCCGTTATGACAGTTATAAAGAAGCCTTTTATAAGAAATGTACGTATGATTTTACAACTGAATGGATTGAAAAAATAAAAATATTGCAATTATGGATAAAGCAGAAGCTTTTAAAATAGCTAACCGATATATTGATACACTTAGCACTAAATATGTGATTTTGCAAGCATTTATGTTTGGTTCATTTGCAAAAGGAACAAACCATGCGGATAGTGATATAGATATAGCGATAGTCGTTAAAAATGTTACTGACATTATTGATACTCAAATCGATATGATGAAAATTCGAAGAAAGGTTGATTTGAGAATAGAACCACATCCGTTTTTATCTGAAGATTTTAACAAAGACAATCCGGTCGTAAGTGAGATTCTTAAATCCGGAATACAGATAAAACAACAATAGACAATTCCACTTCCTGAGCCGCGTAGCGGCTATCCGTTTTCCCGGAACACGATAGTATTTTAGAAACCAATTCTAAAATTAGCCATTAGAAATATTTTATCTACTTTTAAAACAGTTTCAATTTATAAAACATAACTCTGAAATGAAACGAAAAACTTTCATAACACTTGTTTCATCGGCAGGCGGTGGAGTCTTATTGTCGTCCTGTTCTGACAGGGGCACTGCCGGAGTACCAGTCAAGTCAGGAAAAAAACAAATATCAGAACATCTCTCCGCTGATTTAGTTATTGCCGGCGGAGGCCTCGGAGCCTGTGCTGCCTCTATTGCCGCATGCAGGAATGGATTGAAAGTGATCATGACTGAAGAAACTGACTGGATCGGAGGACAGGTATCTCAGCAGGGCGTACCGCCTGATGAACATCAATGGATTGAAACACATGGCGCCCCCGCTTCTTACAGGGAATTCAGGAAGGGGGTAAGGGATTATTACAAACGAAATTACCATCTTACTCCGGAAGCATCGTCAAGAGAGTTCCTTAATCCGGGTGACGGCTCAGTATCAAGATTATGTCATGAACCGCGTGTTGCTGTTGCAGTATTGAATGAAATGCTTGCTCCATATGTAAGTTCAGGAAAACTTATCCTTCTGACTGATCATAAAATAAAATCTGCGGACATTGAAGGAGACAGGGTCAGATCCCTCGAAGCGATCAGTCTCATAACTGGGAACAAAGTAATATTATCAGCTCCCTGGTTTGCAGACGCCACTGAATGCGGTGATTTACTGCCACTTACCGGAACGGAATATATTACCGGAACGGAATCAAAAAGCGAGACTAACGAACTTCATGCTCCTGAAAAAGCCGATCCGGAGAACAACCAGGCTTTTACAGTGTGCTTTGCAATGGATTATCAGCCAGGTATTGATAATGTAAAAGATACACCTGCTGATTATGATTTCTGGAAGAATTATATCCCTCAGATGACTCCTCCCTGGTCAGGAAAATTATTGGATCTGAAATATTCCAATCCCCGGACTCTCGAGCCTAAAGAACTTGGCTTCCATCCGGAAGGGATTCAGACCGGAGATGCCCTGAATCTGTGGAACTACAGGAGAATAATCAACAGGAACAATTTCCTGCCGGGAATATACGACGGAGATATAACCATCGTCAACTGGCCGCAGAACGATTATTTTCCAGGTAACATAATCGATGTAAGTGAAAAGGAATTTAAGAAGCATGTCGATGCTGCAAAGCAGCTTAGTCTGTCGTTGTTTTACTGGCTCCAGACCGAAGCTCCGCGTCCTGATGGAAAACAGGGATGGCCGGGGCTCAGATTAAGAGGTGACATAATGGGAACTGAAGACGGAATGGCAAAGTATCCTTATATAAGGGAATCAAGAAGAATTAAGGCTGTCTTTACAGTCCTTGAAGAACATGTCGGCGCCGAAAACAGAAAGCTTGTGGCGGG
>JAKQPD010000187.1 GCA_029564935.1 Bacteroidota bacterium | reverse complement strand
ATTTTGCATTCGGACTGAACTGGTCGGGTGTGATCAAAGACAGCCGCACTGAAAAGTATGGTGTTCCGCCTGTTGTTGGCAGACCACCTGAATAGATGCATACGCTGTTGCCTCTCTGATCGGTCAATTACCAGCCTCCGGTCTGACTAATCAAGGACATTTCCGGAATGATCAGCATTATGTGAAACTTGCTGTGTTTAAAATTGTGATTTTTTATTGGGTAACTTTAATACATTTCAGCTTACCCTGATCCCGGATAAGTAATTTTCCATCGACAAGAGCTATCGGACCCCAGTTTTGACCCATGTCAAGGATCTTTGCAGAAGCCAGAGGCTTAAATCCTGAAGGATCCGGCTGAATAAGATATAATGTCTGCCTGCCATCTGTTGCCAGTATCAGTCCGTCGGCAAGGATCATGCTGCCTTTATCGAAAAGAGGATTACGCATCGTTTTCCACAAGACCTTCCCTTCCATACTCATACAACACAGACCATCGCGTCTGTTGTTTGTCGAGAACTGGGCATAGAAATAACCGTTGTACAATATTGGTGGTTTGGTGTGATCACCGAAGTCATTATGTCTGAAAATTTCTATGACGCTGAATCTGGCATCAGCGGTTTTTTCCACTTTTATCATCACTGTCCCCAGTTCATATCCTCCCATAACAATAATTCTGCCTTCACCGGCATCAAATGCCGGAGCAACCTGGATCGCATTTTCCCAGTTGTTATATTCCCAGAGAATTTCACCTGTTTGTGGCTTGAACCCGATTATCTTACCCATGGTCATCTCAACGTCTTTATGCATATAATTATTCGTTGATGAAAATGCTATTACTATGTGATCCTCTCCTGCTATTTTTGCTACAATGGGGCTGGCATAAGTTTCATTTGCGAATGCATCGGTCTTCCATACGATGTTGCCTGTAAGTTTGTTATAGGCAACCAGTCCGGCATACGGATCCTTAGAATATGACACAAAAAGCAAGTCTCCGTATATAAGCGGACATTGGGTTATTGCCCATACAGGTATTTTAGTACCCCCGAAATCTTTCATTATGTTCTTGTTCCATATCGGTTTATGTGTGTTGATGTCGATGCAGTACAGGTCTCCGTAAGGACCGCAGGAATAAATCCTGTTGCCATCGATAGTCGGAACACTTCTTGAACCCGGATATGAAAATGTTCCAGGTGCATCATATTTATAACTCCATAATTCCTTTCCGGTATTAAAATCAAAACACCTCATAATATCACCTGTCTTATCATCCCTGTCAAGCAGATAAACTTTGCCTGCTTTTATGACAGGGCCACCGTATCCGGGACCGATATCTGTTGTCCACAGCACTTCGGGTCCTTCGGCAGGCCAGGTACGGAGGATGCCCTTCTGGATAGATATACTGTTTCTGTTTGGTCCAAGGAATTGTGGCCAGTCCTGGGCATATATGCCGGAAAAGAATGCGATCGAGAAAATTACTGTAAGAAGGGGATATGATTTTTTCATCGTATTGTTTTGAGTAAAGATAAATGTAATCTCAATAGGAACAAGCACCGGAGATGTAAACTGAGTGGGGTCGGCTGATCATTTCTCTCCGGTATAAATATCTGTTATCATGAAGCTTATATTTTTTAATATCGGGCCACCTGAAAGTGGTAAACTCCACCTGTGTTTGCTGAAAGACTTTTAGTGTATAAAAATAATTAAAAATTGTATCTTAGTCATTTAAAAGAACTAATCGGTCTTTCCATGAATCGTTATATTGATATAAAAGGTTTTAGTAGATCCTTCTTTCCGGCCATGTTTCTGGCATTACTCATCGGCTGTTCGCCGGCTCCGAGGCTTACAGAATATGTTAATCCGTTTCTTGGAACCGCCACACTGTGGGACAGTACCGATCTCGGCTATAAACCCACACATCGTGCATGGGGAGCGGAAGTATTCCCCGGTGCATCGCTGCCTAACGCCATGGTACAGGTAACTCCGGTGACCCTGTTTGGCAGCGGATCCGGCTATCAGTACGAAGACACGACCATCTTTGCATTCTTTCATACGAGCATGGGGCACTGGAATCTGGGTCACGTACCCATATTACCTTTTACCGGTGAAATAACAGCCGATAATTACCAGTCGGGCTACAGCCATGAAAACGAATCGGCAAA
>JAKQPD010000183.1 GCA_029564935.1 Bacteroidota bacterium | reverse complement strand
TCATTTCCTTTTCATCAATGAAAACTCCTCTCCATGTATGATATATCCTGAGTTTGTATTTTCCGGTTTTAAGAGACGACACTGTTATCTTTTCTCCGGCCACATCGGAATCAGGGTTTACTATCCACCCGAATACCATCTCATTGCTTCTCATGGCATAAGCATCTCCTCTGAGGCATTTTACATCAGCCGGAGCAATACCGGTAAGGTTTGCGAACGGGATCTTATCGGTAAATCTCCTGATGCTTGTGATCCGGGCAGTAAGTATATTATCATTCAGGTACCCTGAGTGAGCCCACCAGAACGGGGTCATTGCCGAACCTGTAGCCAGGGTGACCCAGAGTGCATTGTGATACATGGCAAGGTAGCCTGGCATTGCCGGTTCATAAAAAGTATGATCCCAACCTGTTTCGCCGTTTATTACCGGTTTTCCGTATCCGTGCCACAATTTCTGGTTCTCTTTTGCATAGTTGCGATAACTGTAAGTCAGCGGATGGACAGCAGAAGAATCGATGGAACTGGTTTTGTTAATCGGGAATCCCTGTGCTTCATATATTTCCCTGGCAGCAATGTCGAATGTCTGATATCCCTGATGCCAGAATTCTTTTATACCACCGCTGCGTGTACCGGTTGTCGGATGGTTCCATGGATCGTGTGCCTTGAAATAATCATGGACCCTCTTCCCCCAGGCTGAAGCGGCAAGAGAGTCGCCGGTAACCCATCCGTCTGTCCCGTTTACTTCGTCAACAATGAACCAGATCGCAAGTGCATTGCTGTAACCCCAGCGGGCAATAAAATACCTGTAAAGCTTTTCCTGGCATTTCCAGGCAGGCTCACTGCGGAAAAAATCCTTTGCACTTGTGATCTGACTGTAAGGATTGGTATACCACCTTATATTACCACCTCCCCATACGGTTTCCGACAGATAAGAATGAAACCATATATTAAGGCTGAGAAGCATATCCCGTTCTTCGAGCATTTCAATAAGCTCATCCAGCCTTCCGCATATATTCTGATCATATCTCCCCAGTCCGCTCCCGGGTGTTTCAAGAGGCGTAATGAATGTCCCGATAAAGTTAACTCCCAGTGATTTGAGGTTATCAAGCTCTTCCGGTTTTACAGAACCACGGTTGAAAGTGGTATAGCTGTCATTATACCATAGCCCTACACCATAGAAATCTGATCCGTCGCTGTATTTCAGATATCTTTTGTTTCCTGCAACGATCACAGGACCCTTTTCACCAGACTTCAGCGCAACGAATTTCATTGAAGGAGTCGTCGTCTCACCTCCCTTATCTTTTACAGAAACCGTATAATTCCAGATACCTTCCTCATCCGGGGAGAATCTTATTTTCCAGAGGGTTCCCGCTGAATAATAATAAAAACCGGGGATTGTCCATTTTTTACCTGATGGTGAAATGAAAACGGCTGATATATCAATTTCTTCAGGATCAAACGGATTTGCATATTCATTGCCGTTGTTTATATTGAAGGAGACTTCAAATTTCTGATACAGACCTATAGTGTCTGGTCTCTGTCGTAGAGTCTGTATCTCAGGAACTTTTAATGCAACAGCATCAAAAAAGCAAAGGATTAATATAATCAGTGAGGTATAGTACTTTTTCATAGATTTCTTTTTTTGTCTTAAGTTCTTTTTAACCGCAAAGGACGCTAAGAATTTACGCAAAGATCGCAAAGTAGATCCTGTATGGTATTGACTTTGTGCTCTTTGCGCCACCTTTGCGCCCTTTGCGGTTAATTCTTATTTCATGTCCTTTTCCAGTTCATCCATTCTCTTATACATTTCACGGAAGGTATCCCACGGGTTTTTTGACGGATCCTGCTTTGTATCGGCCTGGACTTCCGTCTTTTTGACGCCATAGAATCCATCCATAAAGTTCTCGGCACTGGTCCATGTGGTCTGCATCATTCCATAATAGTAAGGCTTCATTTCCTTTGTTGCATATTTTTTCCATCTTGCCATATCTTCAGCCTGGATGACAGCTGTTGCCGGTGTTCTCCAGGGGCAGGTAATCACCCTGAAACCTTTCATTGCGAAATATACCGGAGTCTGATCCGGCCTTTCATAATGCCAGTCGCAGATAACAACATCTTTCGGAATCATATCTACAGCCCTGTATGTATAATTATAGCTTGCCTCCCACAGACCGATTCCGGTAGTCTTGCCGTCAAGCAGCCGATCGCCCCATATCCACAGCTCGCGGTTCTTAAGTGCAAGGTGATCTCTGATCTTTCTCACCTCACCAGCAAACAGTTCAGCTTTATCGACTCCTGAACAACGCGGACATTTATCATCGCCCAGATAGAAGACCTCATCCATTCCTGCATGGAAAGCATCTGTTTCAAAGACATCACATATTTCATCGACCAGGGCGAAGATCACATTATGAACATCGGGGTGAAGCGGACAATAACTCTTGCAGTAAAGCCCGTCGGGATTCGGCCAGACATATTTCTCAGGCATTTTTACATGAGGGGTTTCATCAAATTC
>JAKQPD010000150.1 GCA_029564935.1 Bacteroidota bacterium | reverse complement strand
AGCGATATCGTCTTACTTCGTCTCATTGACCTTTATACCGTTGTGAAAAATCTCCCCGACGCTGTTGTTGTTGATCATAAACAGCTTATAATCAGTATCATGAGATGATAATATCTCCTTCAATCTGCTCTGATGTGTATCAGTTATAAAGATCTGGCCAAACCTGCTGCTGCCAACAAGTCTGATAATCTGTTCGACCCTTTCTGCATCAAATTTATCAAAAATATCATCCAGTAACAGTACCGGAGTAATTCCGGATCTCCGGTTTATATAATCAAATTTGGCAAGCTTAAGTGCCACCAGGTATGATTTCTGCTGACCCTGCGATCCCAGTGATTTTACCGGATACCCGTTCATTTCGAGGATCAGATCATCTTTATGAATACCCGTCGTTGTATACTCGAGAAAGCAGTCCTTGGACATTGTACTGACAAGTGTTTCAGCAAAATCACCCTCCGACAGATGAGATCTGTACGATAATCTGACAGACTCTTTCTCTGAAGAGATCAATGAATAATATTCCTGGAAGACCGGGATCAGCTCATTAACAAGATTTTTTCTCTCCCTGTATACATATTCCCCATATTTAACAAGCTGGACATTCCAAATCATCAGGGCATCCTTATCGAACTGACCGGTTTCTTTGAATTCCTTAAGCAGCCTGTTCCGCTGCTGAAGTGCCTTATTATATTTAAGGACAGAGTCAAGGTACTCAGGATCGTACTGGCTGATTATCTTATTAAGGAAACGACGCCTATCTTCACTTCCTTCCGAGATGAGTGCACTGTCGGCCGGAGAGATCATAACCACCGGGAACTTGCCAACATGATCTGAAAGCTTCTGGTACTCTTTCCCGTTTTTCTTCATAACTTTTTGTTTCTGCCTCTGAAAGGCACAAAAGATCTGATCTTCCTCATCCCTGTCCGTGAAAATCCCGTTTATAATAAAATAATCTTCACCGTGCCTGATGCTAATACTGTCGATAGCATTAAAAAAGCTTTTTGTAAGCGACAGGTAATGAACAGCATCTAGAATATTTGTTTTTCCTACTCCATTATTCCCGACGAAACAATTTATTCTCGGCGAAAATTCAAGGTCGGCTTGTTCGTAGTTCTTGAAATTGGTCAGGGTCAGATTCTTAAGGTGCATTTCAGGGTTTCAGGGTTTCAGGGTTTCAGGCTTTGCCAGCCGAAGCTTTAGCGAAGGCTGGGTTTCAAAGTTTCAAAGTTTCAGGCTTTGCCAGCCGTATGCCGGTAGCCGCAAACCGGTAGCCGCAAACCGGTAGCCGCAAGCCGGTAGCCGTAAGCCGGTAGCCGTAAGCCATTACAAAATTAATAAAAGAATTGCTATTTATGCCTTCAGAACCATTAAGCTGTAAATCAATAATATTATATATCAGGTCGCTGGTTTTGTTTTTTTAAGTAATTGTTTCAAAATTATTTGAAATAAATTACTTTTGCGGTGAAAAAATTTGAAGTTAATTCATAATCTGATATGGCCAAGAAAACAAAAGATGATCCTGAAAGGATGAAAAATGTCGAGCAGACACTTACCAAGACTGAACAATTTCTTGAAGCAAATTATAAATCACTTAGTATTATTTTAGGAGTTATCGTAGGGCTGGTAGCGTTATTCTGGCTTGGAAGGATGTACTTCAATAAAAGGAATACAGAAGCACAATCACAGATTTACCAGGCCGAGAGATATCTCGAGATGGATTCGCTTTATCTGGCCTTGAATGGAGATGGTAATTATCTGGGATTTCTCGATGTTGCCAATGATTATAAAATGACAGCCACAGGTAATCTTGCTAAGTATAGTGCCGGTATTTGTTACCTTCATCTGGGGCAGTTTGATGAAGCGATAGAAATGTTAAATAAATATAAGAAAAAGGATAAGATTCTGGGATCTCTGGCAATAGGAGCAACAGGAGATGCATATGTTGAGAAGGGTGAAGTTGATAAAGGAATCTCAAAATACCTGGAGGCAGCAAAGTTTGCAGAGAATTCCTTCAATACCCCTTTGTTCCTGATGAAAGCCGGAGAGATGTATGAGCTTAACGGTAATTATGCCGAAGCGCTGAAGGTATATGAAAGAATTCAGAATGAGTATCCTGAAAGTACAGAAGGAACCACGATCGAAAAATATATTTCCCGCGTTAAGCTCCTTACAGGAAAATAATATGTCAACAACCGACCTGTCAGCTTATGATCCCGACACTATTCCGGATGCCGGCAGTTTTAAGTTTGGTATTGTTGTTGCTGACTGGAACAGGGATATTACACATGCACTCCTCGATGGGGCTCTTAAAACTCTGAAGAAACATGGTGTCAGGGATCAGAATATTTATATAAAGCATGTCCCGGGAACATTTGAACTCACATTCGGAGGAAGGTTAATCGCAGAAAGCACTGAATCAGATGCGGTTATTTGTCTGGGCTGCGTCATTCAGGGAGAAACACCGCACTTCACCTATATCTGCCAGGGAGTTACTCAGGGGATCACTCAGCTGAATCTTGATTATGACATCCCTTTTATTTTCGGGGTACTTACAACGGAAACACATCAGCAGGCTATTGACAGATCAGGCGGGAAGTACGGCAATAAAGGGGACGAAGCTGCTGTAACAGCAATAAAAATGGCTGCTCTCAACAACAGAACTGAGTAGCCTCAGAAATATATCTATGCTATGAAGCATAAGAAGGTACCTCTAAGGGATGCTTTAGTTATGCTTTCGGGCTATGCACGAAGCAGGATAGTTGCCCGGATAAGATCGGTAGCTTTCATCATAATTTATCTTGTTGTATTTCAGGCTCTCATTCTCAGGGTACCTTTAAGTAATGCATTGCTGACTGCTGCAGGGATAGGACTTGTTATACTTGGCCTTGCATTTTTCCTCGAAGGACTGGTTCTCGGGTTTATGCCTCTTGGTGAACGTGTGGGGGTAAAATTACCCGCCCGGACCGGGATTTTTGTCATATCTGTATTTGGTCTGATCCTGGGCATTGTAGCAACACTTGCCGAACCCGCCATAAGTGCCCTGAGGGTTGCCGGATCAACAGTAACGGCATGGGAGTCACCACTTCTGTATATGGTGCTCCATCATTATGCCGAATGGCTGATTCTGTCTGTGGGGATAGGTGTCGGAGTAGCTGTTGCAATGGGAATGTTCAGGTTCTATTATAACCTGTCGATCAAACCTTTCATACTAATTATTGTCCCTGTTCTGCTGATCCTTACTGTCCTGTTTTCCTATGACCCTAATCTTAACGGGATAATAGGTCTTGCTTGGGATTGCGGTGCCGTAACAACAGGAGCCGTAACTGTCCCGCTTGTGCTTGCTCTCGGGATCGGTGTCTCAAGAGCGGCCGGCAAGGGAAAAGGGACAAGCAGTGGATTCGGGATCGTTCTGCTCGCTTCGGCCTTGCCTGTACTGGCAGTCTATATTCTGGGTTACTTCCTGAGCTTTAAAGCTCCATCCCCTTCAACAGAGACCTCATTTTTTTCAGTTCAGGAAAGGAAGACATCTCTTACCCTTTTTGAAAATGAACATCAACTCCGTCAGCATGCATTTACCCACGGTACGGAGAAAGGCAGAAAATCATTTTTTGCAAGCAATGAGGCATATGAGACAGCAATCCTCTCGATAAGGGATAATCCGGCTGTAAGGGATTCATTGTTAGGCGATATAACTCCCGACAAATGGATATTTAACATTGCATCTGAATCTGAAAGGGAAATGCTGTCGGGTATGCAGCTGACAGATTATGAGAGCAATAATAATCCTGAACTTGGTGAAGTATTTAAAGCGGAATCACTTGCCGGTATCAGGGCAGTCATACCCCTGTCAGTTCTTCTGATAATCGTTCTTACCGTATTTCTCAGGGAAAAACTGAGGTATAAAGACGAAGTGGTCATCGGGATAGTTTTTACACTTCTGGGAATGATAATGCTGACTTCCGGAATCAAACTTGGTCTGGCCCGACTTGGCGGAGAAGTGGGTGAACAGCTTCCGGGTGCTTTTTCAAGCAAGGAGGAATTTATTGACAGGATAATAATCAATAATTTCGATAAGAATCTGCTTTACAGCACAATCACTTCTGAAGGAGATCAGAAGATCTTCTTTAATTATTTTGACAATGGCAGGATAAGACCAGTTGAATTCCACGAGGAGCATTTTGATGAAGCAAGCGGCAGATATGAACACATAATTACACGTCCGCCCTTATTCAGTAACAATCTTTCGGTGCTGGGCATTATCCTTGTCCTGTTATTTGCATTCGGCTTAGGTTATGGAGCCACACTCGCAGAACCTGCACTTAATGCACTGGGAATGACTGTGGAAGGCATAACAGTAGGCACAATTAAAAAGACACACCTTATACAGTTGGTTGCGATCGGTGTTGGAGCAGGTATACTGGCGGGGCTTTGCAGGATTTTGTTCGATCTTCCGCTCGTCTGGCTTATTGTCATTTCATATGTGCTTCTTATTCCTCTGACAATTCTGAGTGATGAAGAGCTTACGGAAATTGCATGGGATTCGGGTGGAGTGACGACCGGACCTGTCACTGTTCCCCTGGTACTGGCAATGGGACTAAGTATCAGCGGGGAATTAAACATCCCCGATGGTTTCGGGGTTCTGGCTCTGGCTTCGGTATTTCCTATAATGACTGTCCTTATTTACGGCCTGTTCATCCGGGCCAAACAACGAAGATCTATTCCGGCAAACCGGAAGAATCCTGAAAATGAATAAAGAAATTCCGCCAAAAAATAAAGTGTTCTCCCCTTCGAGGACGGTCTGGAGAAGCCAGATGTCGAAGGGTATTTATTCCCCTCACAGAGTAAGCAGGATAACATGTATTGTCAATGGACTTCTGAGTGAAAAGATCACGGGATTCCTGAAGGAACTGGGGGTAATTGTATATGTTGAGAACGGAAGATCAGTGCGTGAAGTGACCAAACCAAGGCCCTTTAATTTTCCCGGTGAAATAGTTTCTCTTCGCAATACTCCGGTAGATATTTTCAGGTTTACAGTGCCAAGGGAGAATTCAAGAAGTGTTATAAATAACCTGATTGAAACAGCTGAACTAAATACTCCCGGCCGTGGCACAATATTCTCTCAGGATCTGATGGAATTCAGCAAGGAACAGCCTGATGTTGATCTCAATTTCCTTTCGGAAACAAAATGCAGGGATTACAGTGACATTCTCCTTTATAAATTATCCTGTGTTGTTTGTGTTCTTTCCGAACCGGGAAGCGGCGAGGCTCTTGCAAAAGCAGCTCTTGATCTTGGGATCTGCGTTCCCCTGGTTACCTTCGGAACAGGAAATTATATGAGGGATCAGCTCGGACTGATAAGAATAACAATATCTCACGAAAAGGAGATTGTTCATCTTGTTATGCCGGAGCAGGACTCTGAAAGTATTATAAGGATACTTATTGAACAGTCGCGCCTGGACCTTCCGGGACGCGGATTCATTTATCAGACTCCTGTCTCAATGGGATTACCTGATACATACATGAAAATAGGCAAACAAAAATATGCCGCAACAATTGAACAGATAATTGCCGCAATAGATCAGCTGAAATCGGGAACAGGATGGAGAAAAAGACTTGATGCGGAACATCAGGAAAGAAAGAGCGGGAAATCATTATTACCTCAGGATAATTGTGAGATATCAATTATTTCAGATGAAGACAGGATAGACGAACTGAGGGAAGCCTGCCTTAAAGTAGGGGCAACAGCGGCAGTATCGGCAAGGGTAGTTCCAATTACAGGGAAAATTGAGGAAGAGGTTACATCAGCAATGATCAGAAGTGCTGTAAATGTGCCTGCTGATATAACTGACAGAGTCGTTGACATGCTTCTTGAGATCAGCACAATAAGAGATGATACGACCGACCGGATACATGTTCTTGATTCCCCGGCTGCATATGTCCATACATTAAAATAAACCCCTACCTCTGACATAATCCCCTGAAAGGACAATAGCTGCATTTACCCCAGGATTTCCCCGTCATAACAAATGGTTCTTCACTGCTGAAAATCCTTCCAAGGGTAATGTCGAGAAATTCAAGGAATTCATCTCTCACAGAATTATAGTCATCAACGATGAAGTCAGGCTTTATCAGAAGCTTCTCTGATAAATCCTTACCGGGATTCTTCCTCAGCTTATAAATTGCAGGGAAAGCTTTTACACCTTGATTGACTGACAGATAAGACTCACAATAAAGCAAGGTCTGAAGCCACCCGTCCGGATCTTTGTCCCGGTCATCCATGAAAAGCTGCCCGATCGAATTTATTGAATCTGCTACATTCCCCGTTTTATAGTCAATTATCCTGGTCACCCCGTTCTTATTATCCACCCTGTCAATATTTCCTCCTGCTTTCAGAATTATATTCCCTTCAGATGTTTTAATGTTAACCGGGAATCCGAAAGGTTCTTCGAAAGCTAAAATTGTCAGTGGAGCAAAATCGCGGTCATACAATAGTACCCTCGAAAGAAATACCATTAATACATCCCTGACAATCATTTCATTACCAACAAACACCTGATTATTACCTCCGCCGGTTGTTTCCCTGATAGTGTGTCTGATAAGATCGGCCAGATCATTCCTGTTATTTAAAAGACTATTTATTTCTGAACCATTCAGAACTTTACTACGGTATTTTTCATACAGGGTTTTTATTGCTGAATGCAGTATGGAACCAAGCGTTGCGGGATCAATTTCTTCCTGAATCTTTTTCTTTTCCTCAAGTCCGCATACATACCTGTAATAAAATTTCATCCGGCAATTCAGCCAGGTGTTTATAGCAGATGGTGAAATATATCGGTCCCTTCCGTTAACTTTCCCGGAAAATCTCTCAACCAGTCTTTTATTATGTTCATCTTTTCTTTCAACCACTTCAGGAACAGGATTCTGTTTTCTGATCCTGAAGCTCAGATCCTGCATTACCGGTTTATCAGAATCAAGGTATTTCATCTGAAGCAGGAAGCGGCTTATTTCCCCGCTCTTCAGACCTTCGGAATTCGAATTATAAAGGAAGGTGACATTCTCAGCCCTGTGAAGAAGCCTGAAGAAATGGTATGCAAAGACAGATTCCTGGTGGTTTATTGACGGCAATCCGAATGCTTCTCTCAGGCTGAAGGGTATAAATGACGAAGATGATGTCAGAGAAGGAAGCACTCCCTCGTTTACCGACAGCATTATTATGTTCCTGAAATCAAGCGCGCGTGATTCAAGTATTCCCATCACCTGTATTCCCGATAATGGTTCTCCTGAGAATGGGACCGACTGTTCATTCAGCAGCCTTTCCAGTATTCTTGTCCAGGTACTTACAGTTATTTTGATCTCCGGGCTCGAAGCCACTCCATCAAGCCGGTTCAGGGAGAGTAATATTCTGTAAATAAACTCATTTCTTAACCTGGTCAGGGCTGAATCATTGCCTGACCTCTCCCCTTCTTCATCTATACCGGAAATGATCCTGATCAGGATATCTTTAAGGTAATCTGATAACTGAGCCGGAGAACCGGGAAGGCTGAATATTTTTGAAAGAAATTCAGAACCTGAAAAGAGATCCGACGGCACACGGAAAAGGTTCCCTGAAATTATTTTTTGAGAAATCTGTTTATCCTGATCATTCAATAATCCGGAGATAAGATCATCCGTAATTATTCTTTCAATATCCTCATGTTCAAACAGAACGGTATTTCCTTCAGTCCTGGCCTTTCGTTGCATCTCAAGAAGTCTTTTTACAAAAGAATACTCCCGGGTGTATTTCAAGGGATAGCCCATCGTAATATTAATATCTTCCGGATATGAGGGTAAGCTTGAGAGAACCGGTATCAGAAGGTTTTCGTCAGCCAGGATAACTGCAGTCTGATGAGCATTGACTGAAGTAAGTCCGTCAAGCTTTTCAATAAGACCGGGAAGAAGC
>JAKQPD010000141.1 GCA_029564935.1 Bacteroidota bacterium | reverse complement strand
GCATTTGAGTATAAGACAGATATCGTTCTTATCCCAACCGCTTCTCAAAGAATAAAATCCGCTGAAAGGATAGGCCCAGGCAGTTGAATCAGGGACAGCCCCTTCCCTGCCTTCGGAAGCAACATATAGAAAATCCTCCCTGCCGAACATTTTTGCCCATTCTCTCAGCCTGCCGTAATACTGCCCGGGAGAACCTGTCCATGAATCACCAAACTGTGTTGAAGATCCGTCGGGAAAAGTCAGTTTCATCGGGACCTCACACATTTTTTCGACAATTTTAAGATAGCTCTCAGGAAAAGCATCTGTGAATCCGTTCAATACGGCCATTTCCACAGTATTCATGAACCAGCTGATACAGCCTGCATGATAGCCCATAGCCAGTTCCCGCTGATAACCATCGGGATATACCTGGATTTTTATCTCAGCATTCAGTCTTCTGAAAGCTTCCTCCCTCCATTTGCCTGAGTCTTTAAATTCCGGGAAGGTCAGGGCAATAAAAGCCAGTCCTTCAGCTTCCATAAGTCCCCAGTTACTGCCAGAACGGTATTGTGTCATCAGATAAGCAGCATGATCATAACTGCTGTTGAGAAAAGCGACGAGCACTTCGGGAGTAAAATGAGGCGAAGAAATGAAATGCTGGTAAAGTGCTGTCCAGCTGTGTCCCCTTATACCGGCTTCAATCGACCTCCAGGCATAAGTATGCTTCCCGTCATTCGGATTCTTTTTCGTCCAGTCGACCAGCTGATTGCACCATTCTTCCGCATATTTCTCATCACCGGTATGCAGATATGCTTTTGCCATGGCATTCCAGAAATACATCCTGTTAAGCTGCCAGACCCATTCATTATCGGGGACCGGACGTAAACTCCAGTCAATATCATCGCCACAGAAAACCGGAGGATAGGCGCTCTGGCCTGTAAAAATATGTTTCAGGGCATTGTCAGCCATCTTTATTTCATCTTCAGTGGCTGCCCTACCACGCATTTCTGATGCTGAAATTTTTCGGGCAGGATACTTTGCAGTGGTACGGGATTTAAAATAATTTATAAGCTGAGATGCCGTAATTGAGGGATTACCATATGATCTCCTGACAGTTTCGAGCTCTGACCTTTCCAGATCGAGCCGCGACATCAGCTTATAAAGATCGACTGATCTTACCTTGTTTTCCTGAATACCATCTGCCGGCATTTGGTTTACAGACAGAAATAATAATATAATCAGTGATAGAAATTCCTTCATTTCTTTGACATATAAGTGGAGAGTCATACGATTAAAACTAAAATACGCAATAAAATAATAAATATCCCTGACTTAAATTATTCGAATTCATTTCCAATCCCCTTTGTGCTCTTTGCGTAACCCTTTGTGCTCTTTGTGGTTAAACAACAATTCTTCC
>JAKQPD010000119.1 GCA_029564935.1 Bacteroidota bacterium | reverse complement strand
GATATCTGATACTACCGTCAGCCGTATCACAGACAAGGTACTCCCTGTTGCAAAGGAATGGCAGCAGAGACCGCTTGAAAGTGTCTATGCAGTCGTATTTCTCGACGCAATCCACTACCATGTACGCAGTGAAGGACAGATAATCAAAAAGGCTGTATACATAGCGATAGGCGTTAATATGGACGGCAGGAAGGACGTTCTCGGTATGTGGGTCGGTGAAAATGAAAGCGCAAAGTTCTGGGCTGGCGTTCTGAACAGCCTGCGCAACAGAGGTGTTGAGGATATCCTTATCGCCTGCACAGATAATCTGACAGGCTTCTCTCAGGCTATAGAAGCTGTATTTCCGAAAACTGATATCCAGAACTGCATAATCCATCAGCTCAGAAATTCCAGCAAATACGTCTCTTACAAGGACATCAAGGCACTTATGGCTGATCTGAAAAAGGTCTATACAGCAGTAGACGAGGAAGCTGCTCTGGACGCTCTTGAGGCTTTTGCTGCGGCCTGGGACAGCAAATATCCCAAGATATCAA
This sequence comes from Bacteroidota bacterium, assembly GCA_029564935.1. Taxonomy (GTDB): domain Bacteria; phylum Bacteroidota; class Bacteroidia; order Bacteroidales; family VadinHA17; genus LD21. The sequence goes on along the minus strand of JAKQPD010000119.1, from coordinate 5,483 downwards.
AGTCCTGGTACGAAAACCGGCCTGATCTCAGCACATATTTCAAGTTCCCTCAGGAACTGAGAAAGCTGATTTATACGACCAATACCATAGAAGGCTTCAATCGCCAGCTGAGAAAAGTAACCAAGACAAAGTCTGTATTTCCAACAGATGACAGCCTTTTTAAGATGCTGTATCTGGCTATGAAGGACATCACGAAAAAATGGACAGGCCGCCGTCAGGACTGGAGCAGCATCTATGCTCAGCTTGTGATCTACTACGGCGACAGGATACCCGAATAATATTAATCATCTTGACAATCAAATAATCATGTGCTAATATGCAGATAAGACCGACTGCTTTCACAATCGGTCTCATCATACACCCTTCTATTGCACTATTTTGCGTTTACACATAATTGGGGATTGACTCGTTTGAGTTCTTATATTTATTGTTAACCCGACTCTATTCAGCATCACGATCCCTTATCGGAACTTTTCAGTTTTCAGATTCGTAGTTATCAACTGATGATCTTGAATAATATGTCAGTACAGCAGAAGCGTCTTTGCCGTCCACGATCCCGTCAAAATTGAAGTCGGCAAGTATGCTGTCAACTTCTTCTTTTTCGCCCACAGATGTTCTTGCGTAACTTGTAAGTATTGCAGAAGCATCTCTTCCGTCTATGATCTCGTTCCCATCAACGTCGCCCATTATATCCTTACACTGCGGCAGTTCATTCCACTGAAAACTATGCAAAGAAGACGGGCAACGCATCTCCCATTTGGTATGATAATCTTTGTCCACTATCTGTGAATCGCTTCTCATAAACCAGTCGTAAATGACAGTATCGCCATCATCCCATGTGGCATCAACGTGGAAATAGTGATCGCCTATTTTGGCTATTACCCATGCATGACCATCGTCATACTCAGAGTTAAATTCCACATAGCAGGACTCTATACCTGCTTCGTGAAGCATAAGATTCATAGCTCTTGCATAGCCCTCACAAACAGTTGAATCACTGAGGAAAACCGATTGATCAACATGATTCTTTTGAGCAGGCATATTATCAAGATCGTAGTATACCATACTGCAGACCTTATCATGGATGGACTTTAATTTAACAATAACGGGCATATCATCGGCTATAGTTTCGTTTACTGTCTGCTTTACAAGAAAAGCTGTATATTTGTTCATGAATCCGATATTGCCTGCGTCGTAAAAGTTCTTCTCTATAAACTCTTTGTATCCGGGTTTTGGTGAACCGTCATCATTAAAAGGAGATTCATTGTTTATTTTCATAAGGTTGGGACAGTCAATAAATGCCTGACCGCAGATATCTTTTGTTATATCAACGTTCAGATCAGCAAGTTCTTCACACCATGCAAACGCCCCTTCCCCCAACTCAACGTTTTCACCAATGGTAAGTTCTTTGAATTCCTTGACAATACTTGCGCCGATCTGATGCACTATAACTTTTCCACTGTTTTCGCTGTTGATAGTGATATTGTTTACCCGACAAAACGGGTTGAACAAATCCTGAAACATCTCATCTGCTGAAATATTTATGTTCAGCTCCCGGATATTCTTATCTTCAAAAATTCCACGAGAAGGATCTTCATCTAATTGCTCACCGGTAATGGTAATATCATAATTATCTGCATATTCCCTGTTAACTTCGATGTCATATTTTTTCCCGGAACTATACTGACTGTCAATATTCTCAAGAGGGTAACAGGTGTTCTGATGATCGGGATGTTCCGTAAGATGCGATCTCATATACATCGGATATACCTTTTCGATGATATCGTTTGAATAATTTTTTTTCATCATTTCGTTTTTTGTATAACCGACCAATTCATCATAATCATCAGATCTGAGAACTTCTGTTTCGCCGGAAGGATATTTCAGCGTGATCTCAGCAATACCTGTAACAGCACCTTTCCAGTGCTTATTGGCTATACTGATACCATCGGGTATATTCAGCGAAATATCGGCATTTTCATAAGCTTCAGAATAGTATACGTGTTCCAGATCGATTTTGCTTACCTTTTTGCCGTTATATTCAGTGGGCAGAACATCTCCCGACATACAGCTGATATTAACACTTAAATAGTAATCATCGTCTTCGGGATCGTATAAATATGAGAACGGAGTATTATGTATATCAGATGCAAGCAATGCTTCCTTATCTCCTGATGGATATGAAAGATACATTGCTCTGATAGATGTATCATTATTATTCCAGTTCTTATCAACTACTTTCATCCCCTCGGGAATGATTATAACAGGAGCTTTATTTAGTATAGTATTATTGCTGAAATCCAGATCTTTTAAGCAGAGTTTCTCTATCTTCTTCCCGTTTGCCTCTGTGGGCAGAATAACTTCATAGCTTTCCTTGTCTATTTTCAGATCGATGTATTCATTGTCGCTGTTATAAAACCATCTGATAATTCCGTCTTCATCTTTTTGTGGAATTTCTTCATTATTAACGGGGGTTTCAATATCCTCGGAAATATAGTCTTTACGTCTGTGATCAGGGTGGCTCATCAGCAAAAAGGACATTTCGTTCTGTAAATTTTCTTCTATATAGTTTTCATCAAACTCATTATTTCTTAATATATTCTTTGTATACTCAACTAATTCATCATAATCATCAGACCTGAGAACTTCGGTCTCACCGGAAGGATATTTCAGCGTGATCTCAGGAATACCTGTAACAGCACCTTTCCAGTGCTTGTTAACTATCCGGATTCCCTCGGGTATCTCCAGTTCGTATCCGGTGTAAGGATTGAAATTATCAGTATAGTGTATATGCTCCAGATCGAGTTTATCAACTTTCTTTCCTTTGTATTCGGTTGGAAGTGCATCAAACTCCCCGGCGAGATTAATACCTAAATAGTAATCATCGTCTTCCTCATCATATAAATAAGAAAACGTACTGTTATTAAGATCGGCAGCCATTAAAGTTTCTGATTCTCCTGAAGAATATTCAAGAGTCATTTTCTTGATATGGGTCTTTTCATATGTCCAGTTCGTCCAGATATCTTCTACACACTCAGGGACAATCAATTTTATTGTATTATTCATACAATAACTGTCATGGCATTGAAAACATTCCAGAGACAGTCCTGTTATTTCTTCACCGTTGACTTCCGACGGGATCACGACTTCATTACTATTCGGATCTATTTTTAAATTTATATATTCAAAACCAAAGTCGTAATTCCACTTTAGTACTCCATGATCCTCATTATTCCATGATTCCTCAGTATATTGATCCTCCGCATAGCTTATCACAAATGGTACTGACTGAACAGTCAGGGCAAGTGCTATTGCTGAGGATAATATTCTTCTTTTTAACTTCATCAGTTATTCTCCTCCTTAGTATAACTTTTCATAGCATAAAGCGATATCCGGAAACATCTTTCCATCAATGCAAAACGAAAAATAGCCGTTATTATCAGATAAAGAGCTATTCCACGCCGCCACTCTGTCAAATATAATTGCAAATTTATATTGGTCGCCTATTATCATATTATTTTCCTTTCCACTTTATATCGTATAGTTTTGTAAATATTTTTTATCTTTAGATATATCATTTGCTTTGAGAGAGAGTCAGCACTTTTTTCAATTCAGCGTAAGGGCTGGGTCTGGTTGGCGGTTACCTTGTATAGTCTCCGTAAACGAATTAATCGAAGCTGTAGCCGTTATTCATGAATTCTTCCAGCGTTCCGCCATATCCCGAAGAGGTACGTGCATAATAGGTGAGAACCGATGTTGCATCCTTTCCGTCAACAATATTGTCTCTGTTTACGTCGGCTGCTTTTTTCTGATTATCGTCAAATCCGAGTTCACCGTCAATAACAGAGCTTTTTGAATATGCTGTAAGTATAGCCGTAGCGTCTTTAGCATCAATAATGCTGTCGTCATTCACGTCACCGTAAATGATCTTTCCGGCGCTTTTACTTTCGATTTCCTCAAAATCAAGCTTGAATATACCTGCGTATTTCTCAGCTGTTGAGTTTTTCTGTCCCTTGATCACACCGTTGAATACCGTGTTTCCGTCTTTGTCAACAGTATTGCAGAATGTCAGAGGCTGTCCGCCCTCCCAGAAATCCCAGATACTGCATTCGGGGTTGAGTATAGTTACATCTTCAAGCGAACCGCAGTCAAGAAATGCCTGTTCGCCTATATCTTTGACATTTTCGGGAATGGTAACCGATTTCAGAGCAGAACAGCCTGCAAATGAATTTCTGCCTATAAATTCTATATTTTTGCCAAAAGTTACTGATTCAAGTTTTCTGTGCTTTTCAGCAGCATATTCGTGTATCCCGGTGACTTTAATGCCTCTGACTTCATCAGCAATTTTCATATTTTTGATATCATTGTCAGCACCTGCAACTTCAAAATGATCGAAGTAATAATAGTATACAACATCATCAATAATAGGATATCTTTCGTCAAAATAATCTTTTCTGCCTACATAGCTTATTTCAAGGTCTTTGTATTTTGAGAATTCTTTGTCAAATTCTTCTTTTGTCACTTCTTTGTCATTGAATGTGTACTTTGCAGGATTTTTTTCATCTGCATACATATCCTCCGATGTGAACACAGCAAGAGGTGATACAGTTTTGTTATTATATATGTCTACCTTATAGGTAGTGATACCCTGATTCATAAATGAGGTTATCAGGTAGATACCTTCATGGGATTTGTCAGTATTGTATCCAAGAATACCGTTTCCGCCGCCTGACATAAGATATTCGGCAGTGCCGTCATGATACGTATATACGTATACCTTTGAAAGGGGATAAGCCGATTCTGAGATGAACAGTTCGGGGATACCGTCACCTGTTATATCCCGGGTTTCGTACATAGGTCCCAGAGTTCTGTCTTCTTCAGGTTCTTCTCCTTCGTTAGAAACATTAAGGAAATACCAGTATGCATCCTGCCACGAGTTGAATTTCATTCCGGTAATTTCTTCTGCATTTACCGGAAAGGTACATAATGCAGAGGAACCTAAGCAGGCTGAGAGGAAAGTCGCAATAGTTTTTCGGATTTTCAAAATAACCACTCCAATCTATAAAAATATATAATAATTATATATCAGCGGATGTGTAAAGTCAAGTTATTTTGCTTATTTTAGTTATAACTTTTACCAGCTGTGCGGAGCGGATAAGATGTCTGATAAAAAGCGAAAACGGCGTAATTCCTGAGATTCCGCATAAAGAGCGATATGTTTTTTCAGAGATCCTCTGCTATTAGAACCTGTCCACATAGAGTGAATGTACGGATTTTCAGGCATAATTTTGTCAGTGACAAGGCAAAAATCCGCCGACAGGCTGTCGCCTTTCAAGGATTTTTAAGGCAACACCGCACAAAACTTGTGCTGAATATGCGCCGACAGATTTTTCGTCAGATTGTATAGAAATTTCGCAGGCATACTGACGTATGTCAAGGGATTTCTGTGCAAGATGACGGAAAATATGTCCGCAGATTCAGTG
>JAKQPD010000108.1 GCA_029564935.1 Bacteroidota bacterium | reverse complement strand
AGTAACACTAAGGTAAACACTAAGTAACACAAAGGTAAACAAGGAATTAATATTATTTATGAATAGGACAGGTTAAAATGCTTATTTTCATTCCTATGGTCTTATCAGCTACAAGTGTATTTGATGCATTGCGGATCACTGCCTGGTAACTAAGTTTCTGAGGTGATTGGGAAAGAACTGATATGGCTAATGCCAGCATCAGGAAAAGAATAATAAGCTTTTTCATGGAATTAATATTTGCCTCTGCATGAGCTTATATTACCAAATTTAGGAAGAAGATAAACTCAAGTCAAATAAAAATGAGCCGGAAGTCAGGACTCGGAAGAGAAGAGTTGGCAGATGGCAGTTCCGGTTGGCAGGAACAAGTAGACAATCAGAAGAAAAGAAGTAAAATTTGGATTATTTGACACCGGAGGTGTCGTCCTCCAATAGCCCGGGTAACACCCCGGGAACGGAATTCCACAACATCTCCCCAACCCCGGATGGGGTTGACTTCCAATTTGTGTTCGTTATATGAATTTGTTAAATTTGTATAGTGCTAACCCAAAACGAATAAATATGTCAACTTATACCCAAATTCTCTACCAGATAGTTTTTGGCAGTAAAGACTATACAAGTTTTCTCAATGTCCATAACCAGGGCCAACTTTTCGGATATATTGCCGGCATCCTGAACAACAGAAATTGCCATTCCTACCAGGTTGGCGGATATGAAAATCATATCCATATTGTAACCCATATTTCCCCGATCGTCAACCTTGCCGACATCGTGAGGGATATTAAAAGAGCAACTCACGAATTTATGGTAAAAGAAAAATCATCATACCACTGTTTTCCGGGGTGGCAGGTTGGATATGGGGCTTTTACATATCATATTTCAATGAAATCCACCCTGATAAATTATGTTTTAAACCAGGAACACCATCATAGAAAAGAGACATTCAAAGAAGAATTGCTGCGATTACTTGATGAGAACCAGGTTTCATACAAGGAAGAGTACCTGATTATATAATACTAAAATACTTTCTATTTTACACGTTAACAGTAATGTTACTTTGATTATTTGAATGCAACCCACTCCGGGGTTGATATTTTCGTGATGTCTATTCCCCGGGGCGAGACCCGGGCTATTGGATGGCAATGCCTCCGGCATTGTCCGGTCCAGACTTATCGTCATTTCCCCGAAGTGGCCCCAGGGCTGGTGGAGAATAATGTTCCCGGCATTGTCCGGTTCAGACTTATCGTCATTTCCCCGAAGTGGTCCCAGGGCTGGTGGAGAATAATGTCCCGGGCATAGGCCGGTGCGGGCATAGTGTTATTCCACGAAGTAGAGCCAGGGCAATCGGATGGCAATTTCTCCGGTATTGTTCGGTTCAGGGTATTGCACTGGTCCGTGGTAATAAACGGGATCCTGATAAAAATCGTGAGGAAACGTTATTACTACGATAGTATTTATTTAGAAGAATCTACTTTTTATGAAACCACTGAATAAACTCCAGGATATTATTATCCGGATCGGAGAAATAGATCCATGTCTCCTCGCCTTTTATCTCAAGGGGGCCTCTGACAATATTTATATTATTTTCCTTCAGCATTTTTACAGTCTGAGCCATATCATCCGTTTTGAGACAGAAATGGGGACAATATGGCCTCTTTATAACCGGTTTCTCATAGGGTCCGGCAAGATCCTGAAGCAGCTCAATCCTGGCATCGCCATTTACAACAAAAGCAAATGCCTCATGTTCTTCATTATTAACTTCATTGGACAGTAATTTAAATCCCAGCTTATTCACATAAAAATCAATGGAACTGTCAATGTCCGATACCTGAAATGCCTGATGATCAAATTTCATAATTGAGATTATCTTATTATTTTCCAATTAAATTACTATTTTGCATCTGCACAACAACAAACACATATATCAAAAATAATATAAATACCAGATTAATCCTTATGCACGTTATAATTATGATTTTATCCTGTTCAACTTTAAAACAAAATCATTAAATATGAAACTGTTCCACCTGATGTTTTTATTAATTGCGTTTCCCCTGGTATCATGTGGTCAGACAGGGAATAAGCAGCCGTCAAATAAAGTTTATAAACCAGTTTTAAATGCCGGTTATGATCTTTCCGCTCCTGATAAAGTTTATATATTACCTGCTAACCTTTTTGAGATTTCCGGAATTACAGAACTGGATGCCTCAACAATCGCCTGTGTTCAGGATGAACATGAGACGGTATATATTTATGATATTAACAAGAGCCAGACAATAAAACAGATCTTTACAGGTTATGATGGCGATTATGAAGGTATTGCCAGAGTCAACAAAACAATTTATGTACTGCGCAGCGATGGAGTTCTGACCGAGATCGCCGGTTATGATACTGAAAAATTCAAAAGAACCACCTTCGTAACCGGAATTCCGTGGAAGGATAATGAAGGACTCTGTTATGATCAGAAAAATAACCGGCTTCTGATTGCACCCAAGGAAACACCTAAAAAAGATTCCGGACACAAGGATTTCAGACTAATCTATTCATTTAACCTGACAACAAAAAAACTATTACCGGAACCAGTTTTCAGAATTAGCCTCGACGAGATTAAAAAATTTGCACTTGATAAAAAGGTTAAAGTCCCGATGAAAGATAAAAAAGAAGGGAAAGATCCGGAACCTGACATTAAATTCCAGATATCTGCAATAGAGATCCATCCCGTCAACGGAAGATTGTTTGTCATTTCAGGTCCTGAAAGAATCCTGTTTGTATTTGATATGAAAGGACATATTTTCTTTCTGGAAAGGCTGAGCGGTGATCTTTTCAAACAACCTGAAGGAATCACATTCATGAAAAACGGTGATATGTTCATTTCAAATGAAGGGAAGGAGAAAGCTCCGACACTTGTCCGGTTCAACTACAAACCTTCTGCAACGGGAAGCGGTGAATGATGGTGGCGAGGAGTGAGTGGTGAGGAGTGAGTGGTGAGGAGTGAGTGGTGAGGAGTGAGTGGTGAGGAGTGAGTGGTGAGGAGTGAGTGGCGAGGAGTGAGTGGTGAGTGATCAGGAGGTAACACAAAATTTTTCAACATATAGTCAGATATTTTTGAATATTAGTTACTTTGCGTTTTGTAAATGTGTAATTTCAGGAAAAATAATACAAAGGATCACTAATTCAATACAAAAACAATATGCCTGACAATATCTTCAATCTGAACCATCCCGATTTCTTAGGGATAATGTTACGCTTTATCATAAATACCTTTTTTCTCTTCATCCTTATCAGAGTTATTTATTTCAGATATTCGAAAAAAGAGAAATTTCTTTTTACCTTCTTCCTTCTCGGGATAATGGTGTTCTTCATTACATCAATGCTGAAATCGGTCTTTATCGAATTCGGGATGGCTGTGGGACTGTTTGCCATCTTCACAATACTCAGATTCAGAACAAGGAATTTCAGCCTGAAAGATATGTCGTACATCTTTGCTACAATAGGCCTTTCGGTAATCAACTCACTTAAACTTGTCGGATTCCCTTACCTGGGAGTTATCATTTTCAACATAATTGTCCTGGCCGTCGTGGTAATACTCGAGGAATTCACATTAAGGCATAACACAACTACCTATACAATTATTTACGAGGACCTTGAATTACTTAAAAACGGGAAAAAACAAAAGATCCTGAAGGAAATATCTGCGTTGACAGGCAAAGAGATCTCCCGGTTCAGGATCCGGCAGATTGATTATAAGGAAAAAATTGCTAAGGTGGATATTACATACAGTGACTAAAGCCGGATTCTAAAACTTTTTTTAGTTAACATATTATCTGCTGAAATACACATCTTTGCAGCAGGAATAAATTCTTAATTTATGAGTAATGCTTCTACTCCATCTGCATCCGGTCCCGGACTGAAACGTGTTCTCGGACTCTCGTCACTGGTACTATACGGGATTATTCTCATTCAGCCCACCGCGCCGATGCCTCTTTTCGGAGCGGCGGCTAACCTGGCACAGGGGCATGTCGTAACAACCGTCCTGATCGGAATGTGTGCAATGATGTTCACGGCAATAAGTTATGGAAGGATGGCAAATGTATATCCGAATGCAGGATCGGCGTATACATATGTGGGAAGGGAGATACATCCGTCGATGGGGTATTTCATAGGGTGGGGAATGATCTTCGACTATGTAATGAATCCCATTATATGTGTTATCTGGGCCAGCAAGGCATCAATGAATTTCATCCCGGAGATCCCTTTCGCGGTTTACGCGGTTTTCTTTGCTGTACTTTTCACGGTAATGAATTTACGGGGAATTGAAGCCAGTGCCAAAACCAACACTGTCATAGCGGTGGGACTGGGAATAGTGATAGTTCTTTTCCTGGGATCAGCCATCCGTTATTTATTTCTCAATCCTCCGGCTTCTGCTGCAGACTGGACAAGGCCATTCTACAATCCGGAAACCTTTTCATTCAAAACGGTTTCGACAGGCGCTTCCCTTGCTGTTCTTACATATATCGGATTTGACGGTATATCAACCCTCTCCGAAGAGGTACATAATCCAAGGAAGAACATACTTCTTGCATCTGTCCTTGTCTGTATTATTACAGGTGTCCTTGCAGCTATCCAGGTTTATACGGCCCAGATGGTATGGCCGGAGACGACTTTCCCCGATCAGGACACAGCATTTTGTTTCGTTGCGGGAAAAGCAGGAGGACAGTGGCTCTTTAATCTTGTTAATGTGGCATTGCTTATTGCAACGATCGGTTCGGGTTCAGGCGCTCACCTGGGAGCCGGCAGGCTTCTCTATGGAATGGGACGAGATAATGCCATCCCGTCAAAATTCTTTGCCAAAGTCCATCCCCGTAAACGTATCCCCGCAAATAATATAATCCTTGTAGGAATTTTTGTCCTCATCGGAGCATTTACTCTCACCTATCCCCTCGGCGCCCAGCTGCTGAACTTCGGAGCACTTATCGCTTTCATGGGTGTAAATGCTTCTTCCTTCGTACATTATTTCCTTAGGGGGAAGAGAACATTCAGCAATTTCATAGTACCTGCCCTTGGCTTTACGATTTGCTTTTACCTTTGGCTCAGCCTTGGAATAAGTGCAAAAATTGTCGGTATCTGCTGGCTTTCACTCGGAGTTCTTTATGGAGCTTACAGAACATCATGGTTCAGGAAACCCCTGCAGTTTGCACGCATTGAAACAGATGAGAACGTTAAATAAAATATTTTACTTATACCTGCTGAAATCCAGGTCCTGAAAATCATAGCTGAAATCCGTTAACGGAGAGATTGCCTCCATTGTCATGCCATTTGCTTTGCCGGTATTATCCAGACAGAACATTACATATGCATCCGCATCAAGGCTCCTGTCATTCCATTTTACAATGAAAGTGTTACCCCTGAAAAAGAACATCTCTCCGGTAAGGTCAATTGAACGTTCAGAAGCGAACCAGAGTTTCCCATCCCTTTCAGTTACAGTCACCGTACCGAACCAATCGTCGGTATAGGTTCCCGTATAAACTGAATTATCCGTCCTGAATGATGACAACTTCTGAGATTCTATATTTTTCCAGATGTCATCAGTTATTGCCTTTGCATCCGCGAAATCCTTTTTCTCGGCTTCGGAATATTGTTTAACCCTGTCAGCTCCTTTGATCCCGAACCAGCTGTCGAGAATAGTATTTGTAATTGCCCGGAAGGCTGCCCCGGATTGCTGATTTGTAAATACAATTATCCCGAGCTTAATTTCGGGGATAAGGGTTACCTGGGTTACTATTCCTCCGAGGCCTCCTGTGTGTCCAACCTGTTTATATCCCATAATATCGTTCAGCCTCCATCCTAACCCATAGGATGCAAAATGTGTCTTATATTCTGCCGATTCTCTTACCTGGATTATTGTATGTGGCGACCACATTGTCCTGTGTATCGCTTCACTGAATAATTGTTTGCCCTGACCTTCACCATACCTCCCATGATTCATCTGCATTATTATCCACTTCGACATATCGGAAATATTGCTGTAAATACCTGCGGCAGCATCTGCCACTTCATTGAAATTTCTTCCGATAACCTGTACCTTCCCGTTGACCGGTGCGTGCGGGTCAATCACATTTGATATGTCTTTCAGCCGGCTGTAAGTGGATGCACTGCCTGTCATCCCCAGAGGTTCCATTATCCGTTTTTCAATGAAATCGTTCCAGCTCATACCCGAGATCCTGGCAACCACTTCTCCGGCAACAATATAGAGCAGATTATCATAATCATATTTAGTCCTGAAGCTTGAAACAGGCTTCAGATACCTGAGGTTATGGATTATATCATCAAGCTTGAAATCATTTCTTCCCGGCCAGATCATGAGGTCTCCCGCACCCAGTCCCAGGCCGCTACGGTGTGTAAGCAAATCGGCAACAGTAAATTCGCGGGTTACATAAGGATCATAGAGACAGAATTCAGGAATTATATCCGTTACCCTGTCATTCCAGTCGAGCTTCTTCTCATCAACAAGCATCCCAAGGGCAGCAGCGGTAAATGCCTTGCTGTTGGAGGCAATCCCGAAGAGTGTATTTGGATCAACTTTACGTTTTGTATTCAGGGAACTCACTCCATATCCCCGGGAATGAATGACTTTATCATCTTTTACCACCGCAACAGCAATTCCGGGAACATCGAAGGTTTCCATTGTTCTTAAAACAAGCTTGTCGATCTCTTCCGACGAAATGACCTGTGCGGCTGAAGAGAGTGTGAAGATGACTGCAGAAAGCAGGAAACATGCAAGACGGAGAAATCTGTAAGGTCTGTTCATAATTAATTCCAACGTTAATGATAAATATTATTTAATCCGTTTATATATTTCACTTAACCACAAAGAGCACTAAGGTTGACACTAAGAGCACTAAGGGAACCACTAAGTGTACCACCTTAGAGAACTCAGGAACATCAACTATTGTAACCCCTTCCCTTCTTGCCACCCCTTGCCCCCAGGGGGGCGCTCAGACTCAAAAGTCCCCTTGGGGCCTGCCTGCCGAAGCGACAGCGCAGGCAGGGATTTAGGGGTGATTTATATAGTAGAGCACTAAGGTAAGCACAAAGAGCACTAAGGTAATGAATTAGACGGATTAAAAATCAGTTGATGCATTTCCCCTTATCCTGAAATTATAAGTCAGGAGAACTATGGGCTGCCCGAAAATAGACATCCGGTAGCCATTCACCTTACCGTCTTCAACTTTAAAGAAGACAGAATATGGATTTTTTCTTCCAAGCAGATTATATACAGTGAATGAAAGTGATGAATGGTTGAGCTTTTTTGCTTTCAGGTTACCATTTATTGTTGCTGAAAAATCGAGCCGCAGGTAATCAGGAATGCGGAATTCATTCCGGTCGGAATAATAGACCCTGTTAACATTGTAGAAATTGTAAAATGCTACAGGGTAAGTTATCGGACGTCCGGTGTTATATATAAGATTTGATGTAAAATTCAGTCTTCTGAGCAATTTCAGGTTTCCGACAATCTTCAGATCATGAGGTTTGTCAAAATTTGAGGGGAAGTATCTCCCCCCGTTTATTTTCTCTTCGGCGAATTTCCCGTCAATCTTTATCAATGATCTGGAATAGGTATATCCAATCCATCCTGAAAGTCTGCCTGACTGTTTTTTGAGCATAAGTTCTATTCCATAGGCTTTCCCTTTAGCACCAAGAATATCTGTTTCAAGATGTTCATTCATCAGGAGGGTTGCTCCACCCTTGTAGTCCATAATATTTTTCAGGTTTTTGTAATAGACCTCCACAGATGCTTCTATTGCTTTACTTCTGAAATTTCTGTAGATACCGAAAGATATCTGGTCGCCCCGCTGGGGCTTAATATACTGGTCGGAAAGTTTCCAGACATCGGTCGGGGACATTGAGATTGTATTTGAGATCATGTTCAGATACTGGAAATTCCTCTGGATACCTGCTTTTACAGATAGATCCGTTGCAAGAATGAATCTTGATGAAAACCTGAATTCAAGTCCGGGATATACTTTGCTTATACTGCCTTTACCGAAATAAACCGTATCCGTAATGTTTTCCACAGAACGTGTGGTGCCCGACTGGTAGATAAATCTTGTTTCAGGGCCGACAGAAGTGAACACAGTGAATCTCAGACCGCCCGAAAAGACCAGTCTGGGCGAATATGCGAATTCATCGCTGATATATACAGAGGGCTCGATCGCCCGTTCTTTTTCAAATGTTTGAGGTGATATTTCAGAAGATTCTCCGAGGGGAAACCGGGTACCTGGTTCCAGTGAATAATTCACAGCGTCCAGTCCGAACTCAACCTTATGTTTATCGGCCGGAAGCCAGGTGAATCCGCTTCTCAGGATCATCTGTCCCAGCCTGTAACTCATTGAACCTGATTCCTCCGATGTTTGTTTTGAATCAAGCCTGTAATCATAATTGCTTATTATTGCATCGACCTGAGATGAGAGCCTGGAATTTAACGAGTGGTCCCATCTGACTGTGGTTGAAAAATTTGAATAATCCATTGCACTCTCACCATAATAGTCAAAACTGTCATTGCTCAGATAGGCAGATACTGACAATTTATCCCTGGTCCCGGGAGAAACTGTAAGCAGTCCCTGTATATCCCTGAATCCGGCACTGCTCTTCTGAAGCTGTACATTTTTAAGCTGACCAAGAATCCAGTCAGAGTAGGTTGTTCGGCTGCTCACAACAAACGAGCTTTTCTTCCTGAAAAGAGGTCCTTCAACCATCAGCTTTCCTGTAAACGGACTTATCCCTCCGCTTATATTTAATTTCTCCTTCGAACCCTCCTTAAGTTTAATATCCATTACTGATGATATCCGCCCTCCGTATTTCGCAGGAATTCCGCTCTTATAAAGTATGACATCCTGAATTATGTCGGGATTAAATGCTGAAAAGAATCCAAAAAAATGAGAAGGATTAATAATTGGTGCGCCATCGAAGAGAATGAGATTCTGATCCACATTCCCTCCCCTGATATTAAATCCTGCCGACGCTTCTCCTGCTGAATTTACACCCGGTAATAACAGGGAGCTTTTAAGAAGATCGGATTCGCCCATCCCCATAGGTATTTGTTTGAGCATCTTCATATTTATCTTTTCGATACCCACCTGTATCTCCCGTATATTGCTTTCCCTGCTTGCTGAAATTGTAACCTCATCAAGCTGATTTGTGCTTCTGGTCATTCCGACATCCAGTATCCCGTCGGAAAAAATGACCACATTGCGCCTTGTTGTTCTCATGCCAACCATTCTGTACTCTACCTGGAAGCTTCCTTTGGGAAGCCCGAGAGAATAATAACCGGACTCGTTAGTAACTACTCCTGCTTTAAGCTTTTCCACATAAACTATTGCCCCCGGGATTGGCTCATCTGATTCAGTATCTGTAAGAGTGCCCGATAAAAAGGCTGTCTCCGACCGCCCGAGAGCCGACGGAACCCCTATTCTGAATATTTTATACTCCTCATTGACCTCCTTTTCTTCAGTGATACCTGAAGGCCTGGAATAGCTTATTGTATCAGCAACGTAGGCTCTTTTCCTGAGATAATCCCTGATCTCCCGGCTGAAATTTGTTTTGATCCTGTAACCCTTCGAAAGAATGAGCTTGTTATCATCCGTTATTAAAAATGAAAAACCCGAATTAGCAAGTGATCTCCCAATAAGCTTGTCGAGCGATTCTTCTTCTGAATCAATATCCAGATACAATGAATCAACCCATCTGTCGGAATAATAGATCTTCACCGGGATAATTTTCTCTATTGTATCTGCAAGATCTCTGAAAAGGATATTGCTTAACTGAAGAGAAAGATTATTGTCCTGAGCATTCAGGACCAATGAAAAGACAATAAACCGGATTAGAAGACTGATCCGTTTCATTGGCGGTCTCCCTCTCCTTGTCTTATTGTTTCAAAATATCTGATTATATTGATGATTTCATTTTTATCAGCCCTTCTTACATTGATCTTCCGGCTCTTCATATATTCCCTGATAAGGCCTGATGATTCACCGAACAGTTGCAGAAAGGATCTGTTGTTACTTATCAGCCTGTATTTCCCTCCCGCAAGAATATACCGTTCAGGTGAATATTTATACTCATTCAGGGCATTATAATTATACTGTGTTGATCTGTGCCTTATAATGAACTGCAATGAACCATCGAAAGCAATTTCATAAAAGCCACTCACCATCTGTGTATCAGAGCTGTCCGGAAACTTAAGATTCCTGAAATCAATAATTTCACCTCCCTGTATAAAATAAAATCCTTCAACAATATCTTTATTAAGCGCGATCATCGGATACACGTTATCAATCATCCTCGATGTATCTGTATAAATTACCTCATCAAGGTATGTATCATACTGAAGCTTTAAATTCGAGTATACTCTTCCCCTTATCATCAAGACCGCATCTGTTGGCTCACCCGAGAACAGTAAAGGTTGTGTTTTACCATGAAAAAAATAGGGCAGGTATTCCTTCCCGTTAATAAGCTCATTCGGAGAAGAGACATAACTGTAATAGAACCTGTAAATGGAGTTCATCGGATTGTTCTCCTGTTCCGGGTTCTCAATACCAGGAGGAGGGGATTGCCCCGGACATGAGAATGTAAACAGCAGGAAAAGGAGGAAAATTAATTGTTGTTTTATCAATGAAGCTGAAATTATGGATTGCCGAAATAACAAAATATTTCAGAAACGCTGAAAATATAATGAAATTAATTAATGCTATTTTTGCAGCTGTTTTTTGTAACCGCAGGTATGGCTGAATTAATGATGATCCGAATATGCTTAAGCCGGTAATTAAAGCTCTTGCTTTACTGATAGCAGTGCTGGCAGCCTATACCTGTATCGATCCATATAATCCCGGGCTCGAAAATTACGAATCTTTGCTGGTCGTCGAAAGTCTTGTAACCGACGAGAAAGTTCCATATGAGGTAAAACTGTCACGCAGCATAGAACATGAAGATTCAATTCCGGAAAGAATAAACGGGGCAGAAGTATATATCACAGATGAGACAGGCAGAAGATCTGATTTTGAGAATTCGGGAGACGGTGTATATAAAACCGATCCCTCAGAATTTACCGGTGTCCCGGGGAAAACCTATATACTCCACATAATAACATCTGACGGCAGTGAATATGTTTCTGATCCGGCCGTAATGATGCCTGTCCACGGAATACAGAATATTTATTTTGAAAAAGACGAGGAATACAGAAGCAATCAGAGTGAAAGGCAGGAAGGAATAAGAATTTATGTTGATACCGAACAAAACAGTAGTGATATTGCCTATGTTCACTGGGAGTTTGAAGAGACCTGGAAATTCAGATTATCTGACTATAAAAGATATAATTATATCAACGATTCAGTTATTCTTCCTTTAAAGGAGGTAAATGAGTATTGCTGGAGAACAAACAGATCATCAGTAATTCTGAACGGGACTATCTTACCGGAGCAGGATAATCAGATAAGGAAAGCACCGGTATGCTTTATCCCGACGGCGTCTTCAGACCGTCTGACACTTCAATACTGTATTCTTATAAAACAATATTCGATTTCAAGGGAAGCGTTTGATTTCTGGGATAAACTTAAACAGGTTAATGAAACCGGAGGATCGATATTCGACAAACAACCATATCCCGTAATCAGCAACATAAAGAACATAAATGATCCGGAGGATAAGGTTCTAGGATACTTTCAGGTTTCTGCAGTAAAACAACAAAGGAAGTATATAACTCCCCGGGAGATATATGAACTGGACCTTCCGTATTTTCAATACGAATGCAAAAGATATGAAGTTTCACCTGAAGATTATCCCCCTCCGACTCCAACCCTTCCGCTTATGACGTGGAATGAATTATACGATATGTTCATCAGGACAGGAAAGTTCACCTTTGTGGAGCCTGTATATGACGAAGAGACCCACCTGCTTTCAAAGCTTGTTTTCACCGAAAATACCTGTTCAGACTGCACGCTCTCAGGGACTGAAGAAAAACCCGATTGGTGGGTTGACCTGAATTAACATTAAAAGCATGAAGACCTTAAGAAAAAGTCTCCCCGCCTTATTTTTATTCAGCATGTTTTTTCATGGTCAGGTAAGCTGCCATACCGCTGATTCCACTGGTCAGAAATATTCTTTCAGGGAAAAGCTGTATATGACAACTGACAGGGATATTTACATTGCCGGAGAAAAGATGCTGCTCAGGATATTCAACACTGATGGATCCGGTCCTTCATCAGGAGCCCTCAGCAAAGTGATCTACCTTGATGTGCTTGATAAACCTGGTAATCCTGCCATCCAGGTTAAAATAAACTATGACGGGCGACTCGGATCAGCAGCAGTCAATCTTCCGGATACACTGAGCACAGGGAATTATCTTATCAGGGCTTATACATCCTGGATGCAAAATTTTCCTGAAGATCTTTTCGGATACAGGGTGATATCCGTAATCAACCCTTTCAAAGAGCTCAGCAATATTACGGATTCTCCACCGGATGATACAATCAGTAATAAACTTTCGTCCCGGGATGTGGAACCCGGTCTCTTCAATAATCCCGGCGATAAGGCAATTGAATTAAGAATCCTTACTGACAAGGATATTTATGGTAAAAGAGAGAAAGTCAGACTTGACCTCTCTGTTACCTGCGCGGAAGGAAAGTCTGAACAGGCAGATCTCTCTGTATCAGTCATAAAATCTTTTCTTTCCGATAATGATCTTAACTGCCTTACAGGTAGTGCAGACAAAGACAGAAAGAACCCTGACCTTTCCGGAAATCCACAACATCTTCCCGAACCGGAGGGACTGCTTATTAAAGGTACTATTTATAATAAGTCAACAGATGAGCCTTTGAAGGATACTGATATATCTCTTTCAATGGTAGGTAAAAAGGCAAGGTGCCAGTTCATGAAGACAAATTCAGAAGGCGGCTTTATTTTCGTACTGAAAGATTTTACAGGATTAAAGGAAATAGTCATACAACCACTTGAACCGGTACCGGCAGGTACTTATGTTGAACTTCAGAATCAATTCCTGGAAACTTATACCTCAACAGGCATCCCGTCATTCAGGTTCGACAGTGTATCAGCCGGACTGATAAACAATACAGTAATAGCCATGCAGATAAACAAAATATACGAAAGTGAAATCCCCGGGAAACGGTCAGACACAATTGCTGCGGTGCATAATTTCTTCGGTAATCCGGTAAGGACTATCAGGATAAGTGACTTTATTGAATTATCCGACATCCGCGAAGTGGTTAAGGAGATTATCCCTGAAGTAGTGCTTTTCAGAAAGGACAGGCAACCTGCCCTGAAGGTAATCAGCAGTAATCCGTATCAGATCTTCAATAACCAGGCTTTGGTCCTCCTTGATGGCGTACCTGTGAACGATATCGACAAATTACTCAGCATAAGCGCCAGAGAACTTGAAAGCGTTGAGATAATAAATTCAAGATATTTTTATGCTGATTATGTATTTGAGGGGATAATCAGCTTCATTACAAAAAAAGGAAAATTAAGCTCTCTTGAAGAAACCAATTCATTCTTCAGACAGGTATTTGAAGGATGCCTTGAAAGAGAAGACTTCTATTCGCCGGCATATGATTCTGATTCAGCAATGTTAAGCAGGATCCCGGATTTCAGGAACACGCTTTTCTGGAAATCCGATGTTATCGTTACGGATGATGAAACAGCAGAGATTGAGTTCTATACCTCTGATGAAGCAGCAGAATATATAATAGTTGCCGAAGGATTCACTTCCGAAGGAAAGAGGATAAGATCCACATTGCCTCTTATTGTGAAGTGAACTTTTTTGCCACAGAGCCTTTGAGCCTCTGAGCCTCTGCGCCCATGTTCCTACCGCTCCACAACCACACTAACCGAATTAACCTTACCCCCCACCGGCGGATTCATCTTTGAAACTTTTACCCGTGCTTTCTTTATCCCATTCATCTCAGAATAAAGTGCATTTATTATCCTTGAAGCAATATTCTCAAGCAGATGTGATTTCTGCTCCATCTGAACCTTTACAATACCGTAAGCCTGCTGGTAATTGACTGCATCTTTCAGGTTATCGCTTTCTGCAGGCTTTTCAGTATCAGCTTCAATCGTAAGATCCACAAGAAATCTGCTGCCGACTATCTGTTCTTCCCTGTAATGCCCGTGAAAAGCATAAAACTCCATTCCTTCTATCTGTATAAGTCCCATATTAGGTTTTCTGATTAATCCGATGATAAAAATAAGTAATTCTTCCCTTTGTGCTCTTCGCGTAAACCTTCGTGCCCTTTGCGGTTAA
>JAKQPD010000104.1 GCA_029564935.1 Bacteroidota bacterium | reverse complement strand
TCATTTGTTTTGACCTTAACTCAGGAAAAGAAATATGGAAGAAAGTGGCATATCAGGGAAGCCCGAAGACAGGTAAGAATCCCGGGAGTACCTATGCCTGCGAAACACCGGTAACTGACGGGGAAAGAGTCTATGCATATTTTGGCACTCATGGTCTCTATTGCTACGATTTGGACGGGAGGCTATTATGGGAAAAGGACCTGGGAGTGTATTATACACAAAGGGGATGGGGAACCGGATCATCACCGGTTTTATACAAGGATGTTCTATATATCCAGCGCGACAATGAGGAGAATTCTTTCCTGGTAGCTCTCAATGCGATAACAGGTGAAGAGAAATGGAGAGTACAACGTGATGAAAAAACGACGTACAGTACCCCGTATATCTGGAAGAACAAGATCAGGACAGAAATTGTAACATGCGGCAAAACTGCACGTTCATACGATCCTGAAACAGGTAAGCTGTTATGGGAATTTCAGGCAGGTGGAGAACAGGTTATCCCCAGTCCGGTCGGTAATGATGAATTTCTTTTCCTGGGTAATGCAGGAGGCAGGCAGGTTAAGGCTGAATTATTTGCCGTTAAAGCCGGTGCTGACAGAAATATCACAAATACAGGTATTGCCTGGAAGAGCAGCGAGGTTGGATTAGGCAACTCATCACCCCTTTTATACAAAGGCCTTTTGTATATTATTGGATCAAGAGGTGAGATAGCAGTCCTTGATGCACTGACCGGGGAGATAAAATATCAGAAAAGAATAAGCGGGATTGGAGGATGCTGGGCATCGCCATGGGCTTATAAGGATAAGATCTATTTTCTTGATGAAAACGGCTCAACCCGCATATTCCCTGCCGCCAAACCTGTAGATCAATTATCCGAAAATAAACTTGAAGGCAAATTCTGGCCATCACCCGCAATTACAAACGATACCTATATCTTCAAGGGTGCCGGGAAACTTTATTGTGTGAAGAAATAGCCGGTACAGTGGCTCAAATGTCCAATGGCTCGACGTAGCATTGGAAGATGCCTTTAACACTATTTCAGAGAAATACGGTAAATTAGTAAAATATTAATATGAATAAACTGTGTAGGATTATTTTTCAATAATTCTATTCTTCAAATCAATTTGTTCATGAAGAATCCTTATTATTTCAACCTTTTGAATTTTCATTTCCCGAAAGAAAACAATATGCCGGCCAACTTTAAATCCTCTTAACCTTTCTGCTATCTCGCTATAATTCTTACCAATTAGTGGATTATCTGCTATTTCCTTAAAACTCTCTACAAGTAACTGATAATATTTGTCAGCCTGGCGTTCTGACCAATTTTCATAAGTATAATTCCAGATATCTGCCAGATCTTCGACAGCTTTTTTAGTCAGCTCAAATTTTGCCATTCTTTTCTGCTTTCAGGATTTGTAAATACTTTTCAGGATTGAAATCATGAGCAATTCCACTATCAATACCTTCCTGAATAGCATCCCTTATAGCAATCATTCTGTTCTCCTCTTCTTCCAGAAGCCTTAATCCCGCACGAATTACTTCACTCGCATTCTTGTATCGTCCGGCAGAAATAAGTCCCCGGACAAACTTATCAAAATAACTCCCCAACGATACCGATGTGTTTTTGTTCATAACTAATAGTTTAAAGCAAAAGTACCAATTTTTGGTATATTTTCAAAAAGGTTTTTTCGTCTGTAATAATTTCACAAAGCAAATTATGAAGTTAGCTTAATTTATACTTTATTTTCTGATGTCAGGTGATTAAATTTGTAAACTAAACAATTCAAATTCAGAATGAATAAAAGAACGTTTTTCAAATCAGGGCTTCTTGGCATGATTGCTTTGTTTCTACCGAAGAAAGCACATCCCCTTGAGTATTATCCTATGCCATCGGACAAAAAATGGGCAATCCTGTATGGTACATGGTGCGGTTCGGCCCGCGATGCTGCAATATGGATATCCGAAGGGATGGACGGGATAGCCAATGTGTTTGATGTCAGAGAAAATCCCGATCTGTCAGTATATGATCATATTATAGTCGGAGGAGCCGTACGCGGAGGGAAGACCTCACAGGAACTTCAGGATTATATTGCAAAGAATAAAGAAATCCTGAAAACAAGGATAAGAGGTTACTTTGCCGTTTGCGGAAATATGATGAAGCCGGTCGGACCGGAAACTACAAAAACCTTGATAGATGATCACCTGGCAACAATCTGCAGTGTGACAAATATCCCGTCAAAGGTTTTCCTCGGCAGGATTACCTATGGTCTGATGGAACCTGAGGTACGCAAGCAAATGGAGGGGTTCAAGATGCCTGAATACGACAACCTGAAGAGACCTGAATGTATGGCATTCGGTAAGGAGGTCCTCGGAACCGTTATCTGACCACCCTGCCCCCTTCCTCCATAGTCGTCAAACTAAAGGATGTTTTGATAAAGAAAGCTACTATAATTATCTGGTTTATAAACAAATAAATTTCCCCTCCTTTTTTTAAGGAGGGGTGGCCAGATGACAAAATCAACGTATGTGCAGAAATTTAAATGATCTGGCCGGGGTGGTTGATTTAATTCTGAGAAGTAAGCTTACTTCAGCTGGATCCGTTTTATAGAATCAATTTAAGTCAAAGAATCTTGAAGGAGAATTCAGAAGACAGCAAAGTATCAACCACCCCGGCCGGGAAAGCAGAAATGTAAACATTTTAAAATTAGCAATCCCGTCCACCCCTCCTTAAAAAAAGGAGGGGAAACTTTTATTCCCAAAAATCCTTAAGCTTACGGCTATTCAACTGCACCCTGCATTATAAACTAACTTTAAGTCTTTCCAGGATCCGTTCTAAATTTCCTTCCATCTTCTTTACATATACACTTAACCAGTCTGCGTGCTGACATTACCCCTGTCGGCAATCCTCCTCCCGGTTCAACCCATTG
>JAKQPD010000102.1 GCA_029564935.1 Bacteroidota bacterium | reverse complement strand
TATTTTATCTAAGTATTTTTGTCGAATAATGATTTCTGTTTGTGCTTTCATTTTTGACATATGCTATATATTTCCCAAATATAGAATATATTTTTAACATAAGCTAAATTTACAGTGGTATTGATTGGCGACAGCTGTTTGAGGCAGCTGTTTTGCGGAAGCTGCCCCATTGAACGGGGAAGGCCTCCCAGTTGCTTACGCAACCGGGTCCCTCCCTCCGCGGGACGAGCTTCCCCTAATCAATGTGCAGACTGCCTTAAACCTGGGCCTTCTTCCGCGGGACGAGCTTCCCCTTATCAATGTGCAGACTGCCTTAAAAACATTTCTCGGTTATGTAATAATTTAGTGTTTTAATACATCCTTACAGATACATTCTGCAACATAGATCCTGACAGACTGCTAACAGACAGACCATGTGTTGTATAGCTTGAATTACAATATAGCGCTAACCAAAATTCGTCTGTTTCGGCAGATATCTCTGCGTGTCTTTCGAAAGTTTGCCTTGTTGTAGTTAATACAATGGGATTACCCATTGCAACCCATCCAACACTCTCTGAATATAATAAATAAGCAATAAAATCTCTTGGACCGTGTAAAACGCTATAAGCATCGAATGTAATAGAGATGGTTTTTCCTGCAGGTATGGTTTGATTAGGATATATATATAAATACCATAAAGTACCCGGCTCCCATCCAGAAGCATATAGTGATTCGTATTCTGATTGATATTGAGGATACAATTCATGTTGAGGATCAAACCACATGTAATGTGTAGAATTGCTTGAAAATTTGTTCGTAGAAGAAATTGGAGTCGGAATTATTTCATTATCAGTTCCCGTAAAAACCCATGAAGCAAGTGTTATGGTTTCACCAAAGTTGTCACTAACGTTTACCCGATATTTTGTACCTCTTTCAAAACCGATCCCCTGACGGGTAATGGTATGAACCTGATCATCTTCTGTTTTAATATTGATTTTCAAGGCTTGGGATGAGTAATCTCCCGGATTGATCATCATGAATACACCCGGGCTGTTTTCATCCGGACTCAATGGCAAGCCTCCGGTAATAGATACTTTCACCTTGTTGGTTCCGGTGGCTCCATCAATTGCATAAGGGACTCCTGAGGCAGGCGTGGGCTCAGAAATATCCACTGTACCGCTAACTGACAATTTGGAATCGGGAGCTGCCTCTAATTCTATCTCTTTAATCGTTCTGCCGGAAAAAGGGGTTATCCTGAAATCTAAAAGAGTAAACAGGTGGTTGAACCTGAAATCCACTGATGTCGGATCGCTATCAGATCCGCGGCTGATGCCGCTAAGAGGATTGGCTACCGTAATATCGTAATCAGCCAGTTGTACATTGCTGTTTCCGTTTTGTGTTTGTACGGAAGGCACTGTTACCGGAACGTTTCCGACCGTGAAATCTCCTGCGGTATAGGGATAATATGCATAGAACTCGTGAGGATCGGTTCCCCAATACATTTCCCCGGTAAATTCCGAAGAAACGCCACTTGACTGGGCAGTGTAGACCAAATTAGATACTCCGGGATCCCCACCGGCAGAAGGTTTTGCCTGGGGTGAGAAGATCCCAATACGATCTCCGCTATTCCAGGAAACAATGAGATCGGTCAACGTTGTTTTGGTAGCAGGCTCCGATGTTATATCACGTGCACTTACCTTAATTCTTGAAGACGATCCGTTAAGATCAGGATCTGTCTGATCCGATTTAGCGCAGGCTGTAAACAGAGTTATAGCAGTGATAACCGTGAATACCCGTTTGATTGATATTGTTTTCATAAACCAGAATCAAATTATGACCATTCTCCTCCGTCTTGATACGAATTAGTTGATGATGCAAAACCGGCCTCAAACTTAATTTCTATGACCTCAATATCAGGAGGTTCATATGTCTTTGAACTTAGTGATTTTGTTTCCATAATACCTGGATTTCAGAATTATTACCGGGATACGCTAAATGTTCCGGAGACGTCAAGGGTGATGCCCATGACGGTGCCGGAACCTGTTATGGTACCTGTTATGCGGGATTGATCGGATGAGAAAGTGCCTGTAAATAGTGCAGACACATTATATCCTGTAAAACCTCCATAGGTTATTTCGTCAATAAAGACCTGGAATTGTATGGAATTATCCGTAAACTGAATAATCTGGCCGGGGTATCCTCTCACTATGACATTGTCTTCGTCTACAATGGTCATGCTCATTGAACCGGTTTGGGTTACAAATGCGGCTTCCAGGGTGGCCGTACCGGTCCAGTCGGTATTGTACAATAAACTCAGATCCCCGCTCTGCGTAACCGTGAAGGTTTGATTTTCATTATGCTGATTGGTGGCAGTCAGTTGGGCCGTACGCAGACTTCCGGGATTTGCCTCTATGTAGATTTGGTTGTTCACTGCAGCATCGGCAGCAGCACAACCTGTCTTTTGTAAAGTACACCAGGCAGCGTTGGAAGAAATTGTCCAGAAAAGGGAACTCAACACGGAAAAGTCCACTGTATGAGGCCCGTCGTACGAAAGCGTGGTTGTGGCAGGAAGAGAAACATGAAAAGCATGCTGGGATACGTTGACCGTGCGTGTCATGGTATCTGCCTGAAAAAGAACGCTTGAAGTCCTGTACCCTGTTCTGTTTTGGGCAGCCGACAGTGATACATAAGTATCCTGGTATGCCGGCCCTGATCCGGGAGTTGCCGTGAGCCACTCATCCGGTATCCGGGCTGTCCAATCCACATTGGATTCTACGTTTACGGTAGCAGAACCTCCCAAAGCCGGCAAAGCCACATCAACCGGATCCACATGAAGTGTTGCAAGATCGGATCTCTGGTAGATGATCACTACCAGACTTTTGTCTCCGGACACTATGGTCAGGTAAAACGTCCTGATGTGTTCGGATATATTTTCGGGAACGGTGAAGTTCACCGACTGTATATGTATAGAACCGTTTCCGGATGCCGGGTATACAGTAGGCCCTTCAGTAATATCCTGCTCGCCTAATTTACAGGTAATGTACGCCCTCCAATCTGCAGATGAGTAAAAAAGGAATCCGTAAGAATTTGCTGCAGGAGAAATATTGTAGGTCAGGCTAGCGTTATTGTAAGGCCGTAAATTGGCTACTGCATCCTGGGTATCCCTGTTACAGCCGTTAATAATTAAAACAAAAAGCAGGATAACCGCTTTAAAAAAATAATGAGTTTTTTTCATATTCTATTTGCTTATCAAATATAATTTTTTTATTGAAAATTTCATTATTTTTATTATTATATTTGTACAAAATTCTCTCACCTAATGAAAAAAATATTCCATTCATTACTTGCCCTTTTGTTATTATCCTGTGCGACATCTAAAGACATCCTCTATTTTCAAGATATTGAGACAATTAAAAAACAACAGATTCAGGCTGAGTACACTACACATATAGCCAAGGACGACCTGTTGAACATTGTGGTTACCGGACCCGACAAATCGGTAGTAATGCCTTTCAACCTCACATTGAGTGACAACATAACCGGAAGTTACACGACAGACAGATCACTGTTCCCTTACCTTGTGGATTCGGAAGGCAACATAGATTTCCCGGTTTTGGGACGCATCCATGTGGAAGGTATGTCACGCCTGGATCTGATCAACTATTTGACTGAACGTTTGCGTGACTATATTAAAGATCCGGTAGTGGTAGTCAGTTTTACCAATTACAAAATCACTGTCCTGGGTGAAGTGCGCAGTCCGGGAACATACACCATGCCCTCTGAACGCACCACCATTTTGCAGGCCCTGGGTATGGCCGGGGACCTGACCATTGAAGCGGAACGCGATAAAGTAATGCTCATAAGGGAAGTAGACGGTGTTCAGCAACACATCAACATCAATATGAAATCCGCACAGATCATGAACTCTCCGTATTATTACCTGCAACAGAACGATGTCCTGTACGTGGCTCCCAGTGCCTCCCGCATCATCAGGGGAACGAACACGGCCAGTATCTGGAGCACTTCATTGTCCATCCTGGTATCCGGGGTGTCCGTCTTATCCATAATCTTATCTCTGTCCAACAACAACGCCAAATAATCCTACATCATGTCAGATAATCAAAATATCCCTGCAGGGAACAGGAATCAGCAGGAAGAAGAATCCATTGACATACGCATGATCCTGGAATCTGTATGGGGATTACGTTACTGGATCATTTTATCCCTAATCGTTTGTATGGGGCTGGTTTATGCTTACACTTGGTACAGCACCCCTGTTTATGAAACTTCGGGAAGTATCATGCTCATGAACGATGATGGCCGGGGGAATGCATCATCCAGTGAAATTGCCCTGATGTCGGAACTTTCCGGAGTATCGGTGCGACAGAAAATGAGCAACGAATTGTATATACTCAAAACCACTACCCTCATGCAAAGGGTTGTGGAAGAGTTGGGCTTGCACATACAATACTTTGAGGAAGATCGAATCAAAACCACCGAGTTTTATAAAAACAACCCTTTGGTCTTCAAATGGGAAAATCCCGTTCCCATCGCTTCCGGAGACATCAAGCCCATGCATATTCACCTGACACTAAAACCGGAACAGGACGGTTACGTTATTACTGAATTCAGTGTTGCAGAGAACGAAATCTTCCTGGCAGACACCCTATACGAATTCGGGGACGTTGTTACCACGTCTGCTGGTCTTTTCAGCATTCATAAAAATCCCTCCGTAAATACCAGTCATACCAAACACGTGATACGCATAAGCAATCCACGCAGCAAAGCAAAAGCTTATGCAACGGAACTGACGACCAATACCGTTAGCGAAAGCCCCAGGACCCTGGGAGGCACATCGGATATTATCCTGTTGTCCATATTGGATGAAAAACCGCAACGTTCCGTAGAAATGCTTCATTCACTTATCAGTAATTATATTGAAGACAACCGGATGTACAAAGCCGCCTCCATAGAAAAATCCATCGTATTCATCAATGGCCGGTTGAATGAAATTGAACGTGAACTGGGACTGATTGAAAGCGAATACCGCAGTTTTCGCGTTACGCAAGGCTTGGTGGAAGAAACCTCCCAATCGCAGCTGGCCTTGACAACAGATGCACGTTACAGGCAGGAAATGAC
>JAKQPD010000093.1 GCA_029564935.1 Bacteroidota bacterium | reverse complement strand
TATCCCTCACAAAGATAATTCAGGCCCGGCTGGCCATCCGGTGTCTGCAAAAATCTGTGCTTGGGACATTCCCCGTGACATGCATATCTTACATCACACTGAAGACAATACCGTGGCAGCTTATTCCTCTTATCAATCCCGAAATCGAACTGCTGCTGAGATTTGACCAGATCAATCAGCCTTTTCTTAAAGATGTTTCCAAGAAAATATTCCGGGTATACAAAATGATCACAGGCAAAGATATCTCCGTTATGCTCCATAGCCAGAGCATCTCCACAGGTCTCGTTGAAAACACATATTCCCGGGTTCTCACCGACATAATTTGCCAGAGTCGAGTCAAATATCTGGACATAATATCTGGCAACATCATTTCTTACCCATTCATTGAATATTGTGATAAGGAACTTTCCATAGTCTTTTGCACCTACTGTCCATGGAGCTAATCCGGCATCCCCATGGATAGGAGCAATAAGCTTCAACGAATTGTCATCCCTGCTTTCAGAAATCCTTTCGACAACCGGAAGAAATTGCATGAACCCGCTTCCTATCTGCTTCAGGAAACGGTAAGTTTCAGTGGCCATCGATACATTATAGTCATTTACAACGCTCAGGGTATTAAATTCGACTTTATGCTTGTGCAGCAACTCTATTCCCCTCATAACCCTTTTGAATGTTGGTGCACCTGATTTAGTCCGCCTGTAATGATCATGATTTTGTTCCGGTCCGTCAATGGATATCCCTACCAGCATATTGTTCTCCCTGAGGAAAATACACCATTCATCATTCAGCATTGTGCCATTTGTCTGAAAAGCATTGTCTATCCGCTTACCACCGGAATATTTCTTCTGAAAAGCAACAGCCTTCTTAAAAAAGTCGAGTCCCATCAATGTAGGTTCACCTCCCTGCCAGGTAAACATTACAACCGGGACTTCATGTGCTTCAATGAACTGCTTTGTGAATTCTTCAAGAAGTTCCTCTGACATTCTTGTACCTGCGCTTCCAAAAAGCTTGTTCTTCTCAAGGTAATAGCAATAGCTGCAATTGAGGTTACATGACGGTCCGGCCGGTTTCAGCATGACCTGGAACGCATTCGGGCGCTTCAGCTTAAGAGCATCCGCAAAAAGAAGAGTTGGTTTCTTTCCCTGCATAGCCCTGCAAAAATACGATTATTGGGAATATGGACAAGTATGAGTGGGGGATAGGGAGATTAGGAGATGAGGAGAAAGGGAGATGGGGAGATGGGGAGAATTAAACACCGTGCTGACTCCGCGCAACTCCGTGTAGTCCGTGGTTAATTAAATATTTAATAAAAAATCCTATTTTAGTAGAACAAAAACTTATGTAAACTAAATCAACTTTCTTAATATGAAACGACGGAACTTTATCAAAACCACCGCCATAGGCACCGCGGGTATTGCATCATCATTTTACATGCCGCCTGAACAAGACAAACGAAAACTTAAAATCGGCCTTATCGGCGCCGGCTGGTACGGAATGGTGATAACCACTGCTGCGCTCAAATCAGGAGGTGTTGAAGTTATTGGCATCTGCGACGTCGACAGCGAACATCTGAATACCAGTGCCGATCAGATAGAAAAGCTCCAGGGAACGCGCCCGAAGACATTTAAATATTATCATGATCTCCTGGATCTTAAAGGTCTTGAGGCGCTGTTCATCGGAACGATCCCTCACTGGCATGCTCTTCAGTTCATAGCCGGTTGTGAAAAGGGTCTGGATATTTATTGTGAAAAACCACTTTCATATGATGTAATGGAAGGTATTGCTATGGTGAATGCCTGGAAAAAAGCAGGTAATATAGTTCAAATAGGGTTTCAGCGCCGCCAGAGCCAGGCTTTCAAGAAAGCAAAAGGACTGATTGAGACCGGCAGAATAGGAGATATCCACCAAATAGTGGCTCAGATACATTATAATCCGGTTCCGCAGGATACGAAGATCCAGCCTCCTCCCGCATCCCTCGACTGGGAAGAATGGTGCGGCCCGGCTCCGAAACTCGATTACCGGCCAAGTATAGGGCATAAATCATGGAGACTCGAAAAGGAATATGGGAACGGTCATCTGACAGACTGGGGAATTCACCATATAGATATTATAAGAAAAATTATGAGTGAAAACATGCCGGTGAAATTCAATACATCCGGCGGACTTTTTATGCTCAAAGATCAGATGACTACTCCCGATACACTAACTGCAAACATGGCTTTCAGAAAAGCACCGGTACTCTGGCAACACCGGCTGTGGGGCAATGGAGATGTAACCAGGGAATTTAATAACGGCATTTTCTTTTACGGTGAAAAAGGAACTCTCTTTGCAGAAGACTCAAAAGTTGTGATCTTCCCCACCGGAAAAGATGCTAAAAGGGAAGATATGTCTATTCCCACTCCGTTAATGCAGGAAAACCATGTGGAGAATTTCCTTAATGCTGTAAGAAAGAAAGACAAAAGCCTTATTTCCTGTAATCCTGAAGATGCCTTCAGATCAACTGCAACAGTCCAGCTGGCAATGATATCCTACTATACCGGATCAGAAGTAAAATGGGACGAGGAGAAGAAAGAAATAATCGGAAATCCTGAAGCTTCGAAATTGCTCAGGAGAGAGTACCGGGGGAGATTTGTTCACCCTTAGTTGTGGAGGAATAGGGAGTGAAGAGGTGAAAGGAAGAGGGGGAGATGAGGAGAAAAGGCGAAGAGGTGAAAAGGAGATTAGGAGATGAGGACAAGACAATGATCAGTTATAAAATATTATTTATATGAAAAAGATTATTTTATTGATTTTAGTATTGGTTTTATTCACCGGAACGAAGATATGGAGCCAGGAGCCGGAGCGTTTGCGTCGGGGCCAGAGTTTT
Source organism: Bacteroidota bacterium (assembly GCA_029564935.1). GTDB lineage: Bacteria > Bacteroidota > Bacteroidia > Bacteroidales > VadinHA17 > LD21. Next base: position 1,915 of record JAKQPD010000093.1, on the reverse strand, counting down.
CTGGGAATTCATTTCGACTTTCATGCAGGCAGTGATTGCAATGAAGTCGGAAAAAATACAACTCCGGAAATGGTGCAAACAATTATAGACAGGGTACAACCCGACTATATTCAAACCGATTGCAAGGGACATACCGGATATACAAGTTATCCTACGAAAGTAGGAAATCCTGCACCCGGGTTTGTGGGTGATCCGCTGCGTATCTGGCGCGAAGTGACCGCCAGGAACGGTGTAGCACTCTATATGCACTATTCGGGTGTGTGGGATACACGCGCTATCGAACTGCATCCCGAATGGGCAGCGTTACATGCTGACGGAACGCGCGACAAGGAAAAAACGTCTGTCTTCGGGACTTATGTTGATCAGCTGCTTGTTCCACAGCTGAAGGAACTGGCCGGCGATTACGATGTGGACGGTGTATGGGTGGACGGCGAATGTTGGATTTGCCCGTGCACGTCAGCCCTGGCGTCATCATTCGGTACAGATCCCGCAGGTCGCTCTTCTTTTGTCAACAAGCGACTATCATCACAATGCGGGTAGTTTGTTCCCACAATACAAGGGGCAATCGCAGGGCGTACTTCAGTGCCTTCTCGAAAGCCAGTTCAGCGTCGATCTGGTTAGCGAGGAAGTATTGGCGCCCGACATGAGCAGGTTTCCAGTCATTGTGATCCCGGAATGGAAAAACATTTCACCTGCATTTTGCACCGATCTGGTGGAATATGCCAGGGATGGCGGCAGTTTGCTGGTAATTGGTCAGGAAACATCGGCGCAATTTGGTACACTGGTCGGTATGCAAATACAGGATAGCGGATTTGTATCCAGATCCTTGGGTCAGGGAAAGATAGGTTTGCTGCCTTCAGCTATAGGAGAAGAATATGAGAAAAGCGGCAACGAAAAATTACGCGAACAGTTGAACACAGCCATGCATACGCTGTTTCCGGATCCGCTCGTGGAAATCACCGGATCGCCCTGGATTGATGTGTCCATTAGTCAGTTGAACGGAAAACAATTGGTACATCTCGTAAATTCCTCCGGTGACCACAAAGGTGCAGGGATAATCCAATCAATAGAACCGGTTGGTCCACTACAACTATCCATCCGTTGCGACAGCAAACCGGCGAAAATTATGCTGCAGCCGGAGGGTAAAATATGCGACTTTATATATAACGATGGAAAGGTACAAGTCAAAATCGACATGGTAGATATATATGAAATTCTGGTTATTGAATAAACTGGTAAAATACCTGACAGAATTATGAAAAATAAGAATCATTTGACCGGACGGAGAGAATTCATTTCGATGATCTCGACGGCAGCCGGAATAGGGCTTACAGGAATTCCGAAAATTGCAGGTACAATACCTGATCATGTAAAAGCTGACATTAATCAGCCTGAACTTCAGATGCCGATGATAAACCTTGGTCCTCACAGAATCAGCAGGCTTATTGCAGGTTCCAATCCCATCTCAGGATATTCATATCTGGGAAATCATACCGACAGGCAGATGAAGGATTATTTTACGACAGAAAATACAGTTGAATTTCTTCTTAAATGTGAAAAGGCCGGGATCAATACACACCAGGGATCGGCCAGAATGGAATACTTAAAGCCATTACACGAGCGGGGTTCAGGCATAAAATTTATAAGCCTCAGTTCCGACCGTCTGAAGATCAAAGATGTCGTAGACACTGCCAGCCCTATAGCTATCGTACATCATGGCGGTGTAACTGACCGCCTGTTCTCTGAAGGCAATTCAATTATCGTACGTGATTACGATAAATCTCCAACTCTTCCTACGGGAAGTTATGTATTTTATAAAAACGACCCGGAGGTCATGACCAGAGTTATCCGTCAGGTTAAACAACCCTGCCTGGCATTCAAGATCCTTGGAGCAGGCAGGTTATGCTCAAACCAG
>JAKQPD010000068.1 GCA_029564935.1 Bacteroidota bacterium | reverse complement strand
ATAAGTGCGAACCGCAAACTGAACCGGGGAGAAAACATACTTCATTTCAGTATTAAAACTCCCGGGAGGTTCTGTATCAACTTCCAGCTTCACTTTAATCACCGATTGCCGGTTTATGCCTGAAAGAATTTCCTCCGGCGCTTTAATAACAATCAGCTGGTTGTAAGTATTTCCCTTGAGAAATGCCGATTCAACAGCAGTTCTGATGTTTTTATGTCTGACCTCAAAGGTTACATCAAAACCGAAAGCTTTTAACTCATTCTGTAGAGCTGAAGCATATACCGAAAAGTCAAATACAGTTGAAGGTTCCAATAGTGAAAAATCCAAATCCTCAGAATATCTGTCTGAACCGTATAATATCCTGAGAGAAGTACCTCCATAGAAAGCGGCATGTTCGAAGAATTTAGCACGCCATAGTCCCAGCAAGGCCAGTGACTGCATTATTTCACGCAAAGCGTTAACCATTCCGTTTACACTTCCTGGTAACGGATCCGGTAATATACTTCTTATCAGACTATTCATTATTTAAATTTAAAGTGTTTTGTAAGATACTCCATAAGCCATGATACTTTACGTGCTGAATAGGCTTTTTCAATGACAACCATTCTGTCATATTTTAAAAGCGTTTCAAGAACATTCTCGTCTATTCTGAGATCTTTAAAGATATAATCCGAATAGGAGGCTGCAGAGATCGGCTTAAACCTTTTGTCGGTCCAAACCTTATCGGTCAGCGCTTTAAGCGGCTCTGCAATAATGAAATTTCCGGAAGGAGTTTTGTGCTGAATAAGTCCGACGGAAAATCGGTTGTCCGAAAGATGAGTATATGAAAAATTACCTGCCGGTGTATAGAAATCATGCGAACGGCCCGTGGTAACCGATGTAATTGTATTAACGCGTTCCGGTATGAGGCCATGCCAGGAGAGGCAATATTCCAGACTTATGGCAGACGGTCCGTATATCACATTTGCCAGCATTTCGGGTGCCGCAATATGCCGCCGCCAGATTGTTCCAAAGATATAAAGTCCTTTTCTTACCCTGATAATCTGTCCCCGTTTCAAAAGTGAAGAAACTGCATCTCTTGGTTTACTGTAATGTGATAAAGCAAACATTAATTGAGTATAATCAAATAATTCACCCTCAATCTTACTTCTTATATGTTCAATTGGCATCATTTCTAAGAGTCTATGTCCAATAATTATGGACATATAATGCAAATATACGGAATTATTAAAAACAATAAACCGCCTTATCATTTAAATCTGATTGCCAACTGAGCAGGAGT